>CAMOVS010000057.1 GCA_946627575.1 uncultured Lachnospiraceae bacterium | reverse complement strand
TCTGAGGTATCCCCAGCGGAGCCCGCCGGTATTGTGAACAATTTCTTCTATATGAGGTTCATTGAAGTCCCGGGCTGCTTTTTCCGGATCTTCCAGGAAGGCCTTCTCCATTTTTTTCAATTGAAAAACCGAGTAGGGGAGCTTGCCGCCATTGTTATTCTTAGCCATCACATACCGTTCCGCCCCGAAAACTCTTCCGTTGAAGGTCTGGGTCCGGGTTACGAATATAGTGACTGCTACGCCGGGTTTGGTATAGTAGTGGCCTGCCACATCATCCCAGAGGGTGCTGTTTTTATCCACAAAGCGGAACATCATCTGCTTCAGGCCTGGGTTATCATACCAGGACTCCACCGCCCGGTTTTCGGACAGATTTTTTTCTGTGTATTCCATCAGGGCTTTGGCATGAGCCAGGGGCATTATAATGTCAAAATCATACTGCTCATCGATAAACTTCCCTGCTTTCTTTGCCAAAATGGCTGTCCGGCCAAAGAGCACGTAGGACAGGTTCAGTTCCTGGCAGATCATTTCTATATCGTCCATCAGCTCCATCAGCCTTTTTTGCACCTCAGTCATGGTTCATTTCCTCCATTACAACAGTCTATACGCTTATCAAGGCGTTCGGATGCTCGATTCCGTTGCCTTACCGTTTGACTTACACAGACGCAATTGACTCCCGCTTCTTTGTAACATCAAGATGAAGCATCCCATTAAGGGAATTCTTCATCACCCAGTCATAGTTCTTATCCGCCTCTTCCTTATCTCCCCGGATCCAGGCGATGTCTCCAAGCGTTTTGATGCAGAGATCATCTTCGGGATATCTTTTCAACAGTGACCGGATATTCGTCTCTATTTTCTTGATCTCGTCTGCATCCCCTTCAGCCAGCTGAAGTCTCATCATTTCCTTTCGGATCAGCAGTTCCCTACAGTCCGGGTAGACAGCCAGTCCCTCTTCTGCCTCACGGATCCCTTCTTCATAATCTTTATAGATCTGCAGGGCCTTAACCTTGCGGACCCGTTTCACCATATCTTTAAAGGAAGCGATCATTTCCGTGTCAGGCAATCGGTTGGCCTCACGGATCTTCATGATCTTGACGGCCGTTGCGTAATCATTTTTATGATAGAACAAAGCATAAAGGGCGGCCTCTACCAGGTCATCTCCTATATCCACATAGCCTTCCCAAACCTTTGGAACACTCATCTGCTTGTCATAATAATCAGCAAAGAACTCGTAGAGGTGCTCCAGCTTACCCGGATCCCCGGGATCCATCATGGAAGAGATATCCAGATGGTCTTTCCTGATCTTCTTCCGAAGTTTCAGTTCCAGGTAGGCTCCCAGCTTATCCACAAAATCCAGGGTAGTCCTTGTCCGCCAGTAGCCTTCTTGCACTGCCATATGCTTGAATTCCTGCATATCGGCAAGAATCTGATCCCTGTCGATCAGCCTCATATAATCGTCCACATATAATTTGCAGCCCAGTTTGGTGTGGGACACGGTAGAGTGCCTTTTCTTGCGGGCCGGTATCATATCAAAGTCATCTCCATAGTAATTCTGGAGCAATTCCACATAATGTCCCGAGATAGGCAGCTTATGGCCTTCAAAGTCCGCGTAATAGACCGAGTCATAGACGAACTTGGGAGCAAAGGAAGGGGGACCGATCTTTCTGGCCGAACTTACCATATAGGTATCGCAATCATCATAATGCTGGTGGAAGACCTTTTTCTCCAGTTTGCGCAGGACAGCCTCCTTGCCGATCTTTTTTTCCTCCTCCAGGAATTGGTTGTAGAGCTTCATCCAGGCTTCTGTTTTCATGTAGACATGACGAAAGCTGGAATTGGAATACTCATCGTAGGCAAAATACAGGTCGATAGCTTCCTGCTTTTTGACCGGGTCTCCCGGCAGCTCCAACAGGTAAAAGACATCGATACACTGGCCGCACAGGGGTTTCCAGAATGCGCACTTGCGGCCGACTCTGGTCGATTCCAGGTCTATATAGCGACCGAAAACCGTCGGAAACTCCCGGTCCAGGCGGACATCGCTGTAGGTTCTCTTCTCCGGATCAAGTTCCTTTTTGCAGGCCTCCACCCATTTATAATAATTATCTTCCGTCATGGTAATATCCAGATCGTCATCCCACGGGATAAACCCTTCATGGCGTACAGCCCCCAGGGTGGTGCCATAATCGATAAAATACTGGATATCATACTTTCTGCAGATCTCATCGATCTCCAGCACCAGTTTCAACAGATGCTTCTGTGTCGCGGTCATTTCTCTTCGTGCCATCTTTCAGCGAACTCTCTTTCTAAATATTATTCTCATTATTCTTCGGCTTCTGCTTCTCTTTGTCTCTTCTGCTTCATCAGGACATAACCCTCAAAGAGATCCAGGTCTTCCCTGGTGGTGATCTTCAGGTTGGTCTGTGATCCTTTGGAAAAATAAACCGTCTGTCCCATATGCCACATGAGCGTGGTGGTATGGGGCTCCACCTCATTGATGGCTCCTGTTTCCACCGCCTCGGCATAGAGGTCTCTGATATAAGCATAGCGGAAAGCATGGGGAGAATTCATGCAGGCAATGGTATCCCGGTCAATCCAGGTGCTGCACTTGGTCTCATCATCCTTAAGGCCGCTCAAAATATAAAATGGAGTAGTGGAAATAGCATTTCCCTTTTTTTCGCACACCCGGATCGCATCCGTTATGATTTCCTCCTCCACAAAAGGATTGGCGGCAAAATGAACCAGGACGATATCGTCATCTTCAATCTTATCCCTAAGATGATTTATGCCGTTAAGGACCGACTCCTGAAAGGTCGCGCCGCCCTCGGCTATCCACTTCATCTTCGTAAGGCCGTACTTCTCTCTCATTTCCTCCATATAAGGTATATAAGAGTGAATGCACACGATCTCCACGGCGTCAATCATGGGATGATTCTGAAACTTCTCCACAGTATAGGCCAGGACCGGCTTGCCCAGAACTTCCACAAACTGCTTGGGTATGCCGGCTCCCACCCGGTTGCCTACTCCTCCTGCGAGAATGACTGCTACATTCATATATTTTCCTTTCCCTCCGGAATCCCGATCCTTCTCCGGAACTCCGGTATCGTGATTATTTCTTTATCTTTGTTGAATTACTTTTCTTTCCTGCCCGTCTCTCCTTCATCTCCCAGATCAGCCCTCCTGCCATCAGAAATATGCAGACGACCTGGGTGGCGGCTATTCCCGTGCTGCCGATCTGAAGCTGATCCGTCCTAAGCCCCTCTATCATAAAGCGGCCTGCTCCGTAACCCATCATGTACAGGCTGAAGAGTTCACCGTCGTATTTCTTATGCTTGCGATAAAGGAATATCAATATAAGAAGAGCCAGATTCCACAGGCCTTCGTATAGAAATGTGGGATGGACCTGGACTGCAGTCATGGTGCTGCTGCCGCTGCCGGCCTTGACCAGATGCTCCATGATCCCTCCCGAAGCCAGGTCTCCGGTCCGGCCGTTAGCCTGAAAATACTCCAGGGGAATCTGCATAGCCAGGAGATTATCCGTATATCCGCCAAAGGCCTCCCTGTTGAAAAAATTGCCCCAGCGTCCCAGAATCTGTCCGGCCAGCAGGCCCATGGTCATGATATCCATCATCAGGGGAATCTTAACCTGACGAATCCTGCAGAAAATGATCAGCACCACAAATGCGGCCATCACACCTCCCACGATACCCAAACCTCCGTGGCGAAGGTTGATAATCTCCGAGAAGTCATTCCGGTAGCGGTCCCAGGAAAAAATCACATAATAAGCCCTGGCCCCCAGAATAGCCGGGATTACCATAGCCAGGACATAATCAACAACAAGCTCCGGATCCTGGCCGATACTCTTAGCATAGCTCCTGGCAATCAGCATGCCCAGAAGAAAAGCGCTGGCGATAATAATCCCGTAATACATGATCCGAAAGCCGCCGATTGAAATGTAGGACCCCACCTCGTGGAAATGAATCCCCAGGTGGGGAAAAAGTATATCTTTGTAACTCATGGTTCTTTATTCATCCTTGACTGCCAGTACTGAGTTCATGTGAATCTGTCTTGCCGTCAAAAGGTCATTTACACTGTCTACCTCGCTCCAGCATTTGCCGGCAACGTCCTTTCCATAGAGTTCGAAATCGTGAAACATGATCATCTGAACCAGGGAATCCTCAAAATACTGGTCGTACATGTTGCTTAAGATCATATTGTCCACTTCCCGCTTGACCAGGCGGGCCGATACGGCATCCAGCTTGGTCATGCAGCCGTAGGCCGCATCAAAGGTATCCAGCTTATTGCTCATAACCAGAACCTTGTCATCTTTAATGACCGCATTATAGTCCCCGGCTACCGACCGGGAAGAATCCACCAAAACATAGGGATAGTCTGTAGGCCTGGTAAGGCATTCCTCCATCAGAGCATCCTCAAAGACCACATCACCATGAATAATGGCCACATTCTCCCGCTCCAGATAATCCCGGGCAAACCACACCGAGGAAATGGAGTTGGTCACCTCATAAAAAGGATTCATCACAAAGCGGACATTGTCCTCTTCCAGCTCCTTGCGGACCGTATCCGCCAGATATCCAAGAACCACCACGATCTCCGCGTGTCTGTCATAATATCTTATCCCCCGCACCATCCGCTGCAGGATCGTCATACAGTCGTCCAGCAGATAGGAGGTCTTGGGATAGTTCAAAGTAAGTGGGGCCAGGTTAGCGCCTTTGCCCGCCGCAAGAATAATATATGTCATATCACTGCCTCCCATCCTGCTCATACATTTCAAGAGCCATCAGACTAAATCTTTTCGCATAATCGTGCCACTGGGTCTTATGTATCCCTACCACCTGGCCCTTGGATTCTTTCAGCATGGTCCAATGCATGTAAAACCAGCCGGTAATGGCTATATAAGCATAGAAATGCCTCTTCTGCTTCCTGGTGGGTTTCCTCCTGAAATAGGTAAAGAGAATCCGGTCGATCTCTTCGATGGAGTGTCTGCCCCCGCAGATGTAGGACCCGATATCGAAGCCCGGATCACAATATCCCGAATACTCCCAGTCGATCAGGTGGATCTCTTCCTTATTGATCAGGAAATTCACATCCCGGGCATCCCCGTGCACATTACAGCGGCGGATCCCGTCAGTCTTAGCCAGTTCATGAAGACGGTAGCATCGATCCCGGATGGCTTCAAAGTCCTCAAAGTGACCGTATTTATCCGGATCAATCTGGTCCCGGATTCCTTCGGCCTTCTCAATCACATCAAAGTCCCACCGAACCCTGACCGGCGACTGGTGAAGGCGGCGAAGCAGCATAACGCCCCGGACCATGTCATTAAGATTATGGTAATCAAAATCCCTGTGCTCTATAAAACGGGAGATTCTCCAGCCCTGCTCCACGTTCATGGCAACCAGGGTCGTATCAATTCCGGCATCCTCCACGATCTTCTGCATAATGGCTTCCCTGCCCCGGTTCACCAGGGCCTCGGACCCCAGTCCCGGATGGCGGTATACGTACTTGCCGCCATTGTAGCGAAAGGATAAAACAATATTGGTCATGCCCTCCTGAACAGGCACAAGGTCTTCGATCTCCTCAGGCTTACAATGAAATACCCTGCAAATGATGGAATAAATCTGATCCCTGATCTGTGCAGTGAATAAGCCTCCGGTGGTCTGTATATCTTTCATGGTCACCTCCAGATTTTCATCCTGCGTGGACTTGGTCTATAAATTCCTGCATCAGCTCTGTTATTTTAGCAGACTGGCTCACTCCGGCCACCCTGCAGGCTGTGGCAAACCGGTCTCCGATATCACCCTTAAGCTTAAAGGATTTGGCCCGGTAGCCCGCCTTCTTCTGATACTTTTCTGTAGAAATGGTCTGTCTGTTGGGATTCCCCTTTGGCATGATGCATTCCTCCATAAATGACAGTTCAATACTTTGGATCGGATGCCCGATTCCGCAGCCGTGCCTTTTTCCTTGCACGGACGTCATCGATACTTTCAATAGTTAATAATTCATCCGAATCGTTTTATTTACCGGTTGACACTATAGTGGATTATAATGTATGGTTTACCATACGTCAATAGTCATTCATAAATTCCTGGCTGTCCTCAAGCAGCCGGATCAGGTCTTCCCGGTCAAGCTGGTGGCTGCCGGTCTCTTCCGCTGCCATAACCAGGTCCGCCAGTTTCTTCTTGGACCGCTGCAGGTCCATAATCCGCTCCTCTATGGACCCTTTGGCAATCAGGCGGTAGACATTGACCGGCCGGGTCTGGCCGATCCGGTGGGTTCGGTCGGTGGCCTGGTCCTGGGCTGCCGTATTCCACCAGGGATCATAGTGAATCACCACATCAGCCCCTGTAAGGTTAAGTCCGGTTCCGCCAGCCTTAAGGGATATAAGAAAGACCGGCGTATCATCCTGGTTAAAGGCCTTGACCAGCTCCATGCGCTTGTCCTTGCTGACAGCCCCCGTAATCTTATAGAAAGCGATTCCCTCTTCCTCCAGATCCTTCTCCAGAAGGTCAAGCATGGAGGTAAACTGGGAGAAGACCAGGGCCTTATGGCCTCCTTCCGCAAGATTACGGATCAGTTCCATGCAGACCTCCCTCTTGGCGCTCCCGCCGTGGTAGTCTTCAAAACACAGGGAGGGATCACAGCAGATCTGACGGAGTCTCATCAGGTCTGCCAGAATCCGGATCCGATTTCGATTGAATTCTTCTCCTGTCTGACCCTGGAGGGATTCCAGCAGTTTCAGGGCCTGACCGTCATAGAGATGCTGCTGGTCTTCTCCCAGAACAACCGTCAGCTTATCCTCCATTTTCTCCGGCAGGTCGGAAAGAACATCTTCTTTCATACGGCGGAGGATAAATGGCGTAACCATGCGCTGGAGCATCTGTGTTGCTTCCTCATCATGATATCGGGTGACCGGAATCTCGATCATATCCCGGAAAGTTCCATAATCGTAGAGGAAACCGGGCATGAGAAAGTCAAATATGCTCCACAGTTCAGAGAGCCGGTTCTCAATGGGAGTTCCGGTCAGGGCAAAGCGGGTCACCGATTTTATTAATTTTAGAGACCGGGCTGAGGCTGTCCCCGGATTCTTGATATACTGGGCTTCATCGGCGATGACAAAACGGAAAAGGCAGTCCTCATAGAGGTCGATATCTCTGCGCATAAGGTC
>CAMOVS010000056.1 GCA_946627575.1 uncultured Lachnospiraceae bacterium | reverse complement strand
TGAATGAGAGAGAAGGGAGTATGCTTCTGACCACCGGTGTCAATACAGCTGCCGATTATTATAAAGGAGTCCGGGATGCAGAGAAAAGGCTCTATATCCGGGTTCTGGATACGGAGGCTTCCTATGAGGGATGCAGGAAGGCCGGCTTCCCGGACGACCATGTATTTGGCGAGATGCCTCCTTATACAGTGGAAGACAATCTGAGACTGATCCGGAAAACAGGAGCCCGGGTACTGGTGTCCAAGGACAGCGGGAAGACCGGTGGGGTGGATATCAAGGTGGAAGCCTGCAGGCAAGCAGGTATCCCTATGATCCTGATCGGAAGACCCCGCTAGTCTGGCAGGACAAAGAGGAGAGCAATCATTGCCGAATCCTATTTTATGCATAAAAGACTGGAGACACTAATAATGAAACAAGAAGACCATGTCATGCCCAGAATCCTGATCGCCGGCGCCAACAGCGGGTGCGGAAAGACCAGCATCACCTGCGGCATTCTGCAGGCACTGAAGAAACGTGGCTGTCGTATACAATCTTATAAGTGCGGGCCGGACTATATCGACCCCATGCTGCACGGTCATATTACAGGCCGGGCCTGCCGCAACCTGGACCCCTTTTTTTCGGAAAGGGAAGATCTGGCTCAGCTTGTCAGCAAAGACAGCGCTGACGCGGACCTGACCGTCATTGAAGGCGTCATGGGCTATTATGACGGGATGGGGATCAGCTGTGAGAAGAGCACCTGGACTGTGTCAGAAGCCACCGCAAGTCCCACGGTTCTGATCATCAACGCCAAGGGCATGTCCCACACGATCATTCCTATCCTTCAGGGGCTGATTTCCTACCGGGACAATCCTGTCAGGGGAGTGATTCTGAACCGGTGCAGCAAGGGGCTGTACGATCTGATCAAGCCGGAGATAGAGAGTCGGCTGGGAGTCCGGGTCCTTGGTTATTTCCCTTACAAGGAGGGTCATTCCATAGGAAGCCGGCACCTGGGCCTGATGACGGCCGAAGAGATCGGCAACCTGGATGAGGTCCTGGCCCGGCTGGGAGAGACGGCGGAAGAGTGTCTTGACCTGGACGCGCTCCTCGAGATCGCTGCCGGAGCAGACCCGCTTCCTTTCATCCCCGGGATTCCCGGGGAAAAGGCGGAAGGAAAGAGGGCCAGAATTGCGGTTGCCCGGGATAAGGCCTTCTGCTTTTACTATCAGGAGAATCTGGATATCCTTGAAGAGCTGGGGGCTGACCTGGTCAGTTTCAGTCCGGTCAGAGATTTCCTTCTTCCGGAGGATGTAGACGGGATCTATCTGGGCGGAGGTTACCCGGAGAGCTATGAGAAAGAGCTGGCAACCAACCGGTCCATGAAGGAATCCATACGGGAAGCCGTCCGTGCAGGTATGCCCATCATCGCTGAATGCGGAGGATTCATGTATACCTGTGAGAATCTGGTAGAAACGGATGGGAAGTCCTATCCTATGCTGGGTCTGGTTCCCACAGATGTAAAGATGACCGGCCGCCTTTCAATGGAATTTGGTTATGTGACGATGACCGCCTTAAAGGATACCCCTTTCTTTGATAAGGGAGAACAGATCCGGGCTCATGAATTCCATTATTCCAGGGCTGACCGGAGGGGGGATGCATTTAGGATGGATAAGGCATCAGGAAAAAGCTGGCAGGGCATTTATGCCGAAGACCGCATCCTTGCAGGATACCCTCATTTTTATTTTCACAATTGCAAAAAGATGGCAGGAAGGTTTGTAAGTCTTGCTGAAAGTTTCAGGAGGCAGAGGAAACAATGAGGATATGCATTGCCCTGACAGCAGGATTTATCCTGGACCTGATTTTTGGCGACCCCCACAGTCTGATTCATCCGGTTCAGATCATAGGCTGGTTTATCTCTGCCATCAAAAATGGATTCCAGCACCTGATCTACGGATGCTCCTGGGACGAAGTCCACAAGAGCAATAAAAAAAGAAAGCCGGCTGCGGAATGGCTTGCAGGCTGTCTGCTCATGATTCTGGTCGTAGCCGGAACCTATGGAGCGGTCTGGGGGATATTATATCTGGCGGGGATGATCCATCCCTGGCTGGCCCGCATCCTGGAAATAATCTTTATCTATCAGATCATGGCCACGAAAAGCCTGAAAAAGGAGTCCATGAAGGTTTACGCCCGACTGAAAGAAGGAGACCTAGCCGGAGCCAGGAAGGAGATCTCCTATCTGGTGGGCAGGGATACCGACCAGCTTGATGAAAGCGAGATTGCCAAGGCGGATATTGAGACCATAGCGGAGAACACGGCGGACGGCGTGATTGCCCCCATGTTCTTTATCGCCCTGGGCGGAGCTCCTCTGGGTTTTGCCTATAAGGCAGTCAACACCTTGGATTCCATGGTGGCCTATCGAAACGAGGAGCTTAAGTATATTGGATTTGCCTCCGCTAAGGCAGATGATATCGCCAACTTTATACCTGCCAGACTGGCGGCCCTTATGATGATTGTGGCTTCTCTCATGCCCGGGATGAACTTCCTTGGCGCTGTAAAAATATTTTTCCGGGACCGCTATAAGCACTTAAGTCCCAACAGCGCCCAGACCGAGGCCGTGGCAGCAGGGGCCCTGGACCTGCAGTTGGGAGGTACTCACACTTATTTTGGCAAGCCGGTGGAAAAACCCACGATTGGCGATAATGTACGACCCGTAGAATACAATGATATCCGCAGAATGAACCGGCTGATGTACACGAGCGCTTTCCTGTCCCTTCTGGTCTGCTGCGGGATAGCTTACGGAGTATCTTTATGGATATGAAACAACACGGTGGAAATATTTATAAGAAAGCAAAAGAATTGGGGATCCGGCCGGAAGAGATCCTCGATTTTTCTGCCAACATTAATCCTCTTGGTCTTCCGCCCCATGTGCGCAAGGCCATGGAGGAGGCAATCGACGGAATCATTAATTATCCCGACCCCGATTCGGTAGAATTGAGGGAAAAGATCGGCGCCTGCAGCCATGTGAACCCTGACTATATTGTCTGCGGCAACGGCGGCGCCGACATGCTTTACCGGCTGGCTTACAGCCTGAGGCCGGGTAAGGTTCTCCTGCCGGTTCCCTCCTTTACGGAATATGAGGAGGCCTTCCTTGCCGGAGGCGGTATGATGATCTGTTATGAGATGGATAGGGACTTTCGGATCCGGGAAGACATTCTGGAGGAGATAAGAGATGATATCGATCTTGTCGTGATATGCAATCCCAACAATCCCACAGGTCTCCTGACGGATAAGAGCCTGATTCGTGCCATCCTGGACAAGTCCGGGGAGACCGGGACAAGAGTTCTTATAGATGAGTGTTTCCTGGAGATCTGCCGGGAGGGAGATGACTACAGCATCATACCCGATCTGGACCGTTATCCCCAGGCCATTGTGCTCAAGTCTTTTACCAAGCTCTATGCCATTCCCGGTCTCAGGCTTGGATATACGCTCTGCAGTGATAAAGATCTGAACAGGAGCCTGATTCGGGCCGGCCAGGCCTGGCCGGTGAGCTATATAGCCCAGAAAGCCGGAGAGGCAGCCTGCCAGGAGCCGGGATATCGGGACCAGGTGGTTGAGATTGTGGACCGGGAACTTGCCTACATGAAAAGCCGGCTTTCCCGGCTGCCGATAGAGATCTATGATGGCCGGGCTAATTATCTCTTTTTCAGAATGCCCGGAGTTACAGACCTTGACAGACGGCTTGAGAAGTACGGGATCCTGATACGAAACTGCAGCAATTACAGAAATCTTGGCCCGGACTATTGGCGGGTGGCAGTTAAGACACACGATGAGAACAGGCAGCTGATCAAGGCCCTGAATGAACTGACAGATTCTATGGAAGATGGGAGGAAAAATGGCTAAGGCAATTATGATACAGGGAACCATGTCCAATTCCGGCAAATCATTTGTCACAGCAGGATTGTGCAGAGTCTTTACCCAGGACGGCTACCGGGTTGCACCCTTTAAATCACAAAACATGGCTTTGAATTCCTATATAACCAAGGAAGGCTTGGAGATCGGCCGGGCTCAGGCTGTCCAGGCCGAAGCCTGCATGATCGAGCCGACCCACTGGATCAATCCCATCCTGCTCAAACCCACCAGCGATATGGGATCCCAGGTCATCGTAAATGGGGAAGTCTACGGAAATATGAATGCCGTGGAGTATTATGAGCGCAAGGCCGAGCTGATTCCTGAGATCATGAAGGCCTTCCATCACCTTGCTGAGGAAAACGATATCATCGTAATAGAAGGTGCAGGGTCACCTGCAGAGATCAATCTGGCCAAGGATGACATCGTCAACATGGGCATGGCTAAAATGGCCGAAGCTCCGGTCATCCTGGTAGCTGATATCGACCGCGGAGGCGTTTTTGCCAGCGCCTACGGCACCATCAAACTGCTGCCCCAGGAAGACCAGGACCGGTTCTGCGGGGTTGTGATCAACAAGTTCCGGGGGGATGTGGAGATATTAAAGCCGGGTCTTGCCCAGCTGGAAGAGCTGACCGGCAAACCGGTTCTTGGCGTCCTTCCCATGGAAAAAATAGATATCGACGATGAGGACAGCCTTTCTGACCGCCTCAATCAGAAGACCATTACGGAAGGGGTTGACATTGCCGTCATCCGCCTGCCCAAGATATCGAACTTCACGGACTTCAGTGTATTTGAATTAATTGACGGCGTATCCGTCCGATACGTGACCGACAAAAGGGAGCTGGGTTCTCCCGACCTGATCATTCTGCCCGGATCCAAGAATACCATGGGAGACATGGAGTGGCTGATTGAGAGCGGGCTGGAAGGTGCCATCAAGCGGGCAGCACGCAGCTGCCGGGTTATCGGGATCTGCGGAGGATTCCAGCTGCTGGGCAAGGAGCTCCATGATCCGGAGGGAGTGGAACACGGAGGCAGCATGAGAGGTCTGGGCCTCCTGGATATATCCACGGTTTTTGCCGGAGCCAAGACCCGGACAAGAACCAAAGGGAAAATCCTGGATGGACAGAATCTGTATAGTCTGCAAGATCCGGTTCTGGAAGGCTATGAGATCCATATGGGTGTGACCCGGTCCCTGGGTCAGGCCCTGCCCATGATCGAGCTGGAGGATGGGCGGACAGACGCCTACGTATCTCCTGATGGAAGAATCTGGGGAAGCTACCTTCATGGAATCTTTGACAATGAGGACTTTGTCCTGGCTCTGACCAACGATCTTATGAAGGAAAAGGGTATAGATCCTAAAAATAACCGTCTTAGTATCGCAGAGTACAAAGAGATTCAGTACAACAAGCTAGCCGACATGATCCGGGCCAACCTGGATATGGACCGGATCTACACCATTCTTTTTGGAGAAGAAGGGGAAGGGTCCGGACAGAGGGACGATCAGGACACGGAAAGAACAGAATCGGAAGAGAAAAAGATGGGCTGCGGCGGTATCCCGGACGATGAATCCGGAGTGGGTCTGGTTCATTTATATTATGGAAATGGCAAGGGAAAAACCACCTGCTCCATGGGTCTTGTCATGAGGGCGGCCGGCAGGGGAAAGAGAATCCTTGTCCACCAATTTCTCAAAGACAACCGGTCCGGAGAACGCCGGATCCTCAAGGATCTGCCCGGCGTGACCGTCCTTCCGGGAAAAGAATACACCAAGTTTACCTTCCGGATGAAGGCAGAAGAGCTTATGGAGGTTCGTGAGAACAATGACAGGATCCTTCAGCAGATTGAGGAAGAAGCAAAGAATTATGACATGATTGTCCTTGATGAAGCCCTTTATGCTATTGACAAAGAATTGCTTTCGGAAGATAATGTGATAGGATTTCTAAAAAATAAACCAAGATCCCTTGAAGTGGTTCTGACGGGACGCAATCCATCAGAAAGGATGCTGGATGCGGCAGATTACGCTTCGGAGATCTGCAAAAGGAAGCATCCCTTTGATCAGGGTATATCAGCCCGCATCGGGATTGAGAGATAAGAAATGACTTATTTCCCCTTATTTATTGATATAAAAGGCAGGAAATGCCTGCTGGCCGGCGGGGGCAAGGTAGCCTTGCGCAAGGTCAGGACTCTTCTTGCTTACAAAGCGGACGTGCAGCTAATCGCCCTTTCGGTGGATCAGGAGCTGGCTGAGCTTCTTCCTGAAGAGGCCTTTCGAAAGGGGCTTCTTAGGGAAGATGATCTGGAGGGTGCCGCCCTGGTGGTAGCGGCGACATCCAGCCGGGATGAAAACCACCGAATCGCCATGCTCTGCCATGACAGGAACATACCGGTCAATGTCATTGACTGTCCGGAGGAATGCAGCTTTTTATTCCCTGCTGTGGTTAAAAGAGGAGATGTCAGCATCGGGATCAATACCGGAGCCAGAAGCCCGGGACTATCCCGGCATATCCGGGAGCAGATCCAGGAGGCGGTGCCGGACTGGTACGGGGACCTGGCCGACCGGATTGGCGAGGTCCGGGATGAGCTTAAAGGTCATGTCTCGGATGAAGCTGTCCGCAGGCGCATGCTTTCGGAGATTCTGGACAGGAGTCTTCGGGAAGAAAGAGTCCTTAGCCGGGAAGAAACAAGGGAGATGCTGAATCCATTAGATTATTATGGTACAATTAGTTGAAGACAAGCTGGACCTGGATACCTATCTGGAGCTTCGGGAATCGGTTCATTTCCACAGGCTCAGCAGGGACCAGGCCAGAAAAGGACTCAATAACAGCCTCTATACTTTAGTGGCCTACCTTGATGGAAGGGCCGTGGGCATGGGGCGGATCGTTGGCGACGGGGCTATCATTTGCTACGTACAGGATCTGATAATAAGACCTGAAGTTCAGGGCCGCGGGATCGGCGGGTTGATCCTTGAGACACTCAAAGAGTTTGTTATTAATGAGGGCTTCCCGGGTACATTAATGATGTTTGACCTAATGTGCGCCAGAGGTCGTGAGAGATTCTATAAAAAGCATGGTTTTATTTCACGCCCGACGAAAGAACTGGGGCCGGGCATGATACAATATCTGGAGATTCCGGATAAGAAATAATCTAATAATATGATATTGATCATTTGTCAGGAGGTGCATTGATATGATCAGAAGAAGAAGACTGCGTTCTTCAGAGTATATGAGAGCATTGGTAAGGGAGACATCCGTACAGGTTTCCGACCTGATTTATCCTTTATTTGTCATCGAGGGAAATGACATAAAGAATCCCATCGACTCCATGCCGGGGATCTACCAGTACTCCATCGACCGGGTTGACGAGGAAATAGAGAGAATCCGTGAAGCCGGCATCAAG
>CAMOVS010000055.1 GCA_946627575.1 uncultured Lachnospiraceae bacterium | reverse complement strand
CCATCCTGATAGCCGCACTGCGAAGCGCGGATTTCCTGAAATTTGATATGGGTAAGGTCTATATGCTGATTACTATCGCCATCGTGCCCATCATTATCGTCTACCTGCTCCTGTCCCGCTACATTGTGGAGGGAGTTACCCTTGGCGGTGTGAAAGAATGATGAAGCGGCACCGCTTCGGACCACGGCGTAGGATCGTTCAATATCCCTGTTTATGAGATTAAAGTTTGGAATCAGAACCTAAAGTTGATGCTGATGATTGCGCAAGTATATTGCGGATCATAACTTTGGCACCCTGATATTACTGAATATGGAGGTAAATCCACATGGCTGGAATCACATTTAAACATGTAGTAAAGACTTATGATAATGGAGTAACGGTTGTACCGGACCTGAATCTGGAGATCAAAGATAAGGAATTCGTTGTTTTGGTCGGACCTTCCGGCTGCGGCAAGTCCACGACCCTGCGGATGATCGCCGGGCTGGAAACCATATCCGATGGTGACCTTTTTATTGGTGACCGCAGAATAAATGATGTAGCACCCAAAAACAGGAACATCGCCATGGTGTTCCAGAGCTATGCTCTTTATCCCCATATGACGGTATATAAAAATATGGCCTTCGCTCTTGAATTACAGAAGATGCCTAAGAAGGAGATCCGTGAGAAGGTGCTTGAGGCAGCCAGGATTCTGGAACTGGAACCCTACCTGGATCGGAAACCCAAAGCACTGTCCGGAGGACAGCGGCAGAGAGTAGCCCTGGGCCGGGCCATGGTCAGGAACCCGGAGGTCTTCCTTCTGGATGAGCCTCTGTCCAATCTGGATGCCAAGCTCCGTACCGAGATGAGAAGCCAGATCTCCTCTCTCCATCAGAAACTGCAGACTACCTTTGTCTATGTAACCCATGACCAGACTGAGGCCATGACGATGGGCGACAGGATCTGTGTGATGAGGGACGGTATCATCCAGCAATTTGACACACCTCAGAATCTCTATAACAATCCCTGCAATATGTTTGTCGCCGGCTTCATCGGGTCGCCCCAGATGAACTTTATCGATGCGGTGATCGAGAAGGATGGGGACGGGTATGCTGCCGTATTTGGCCGGACCAGGGTTCCTGTAAGGTTAGAAACTGCAGGCAGCATTGAAGGAAGACAGGTTGTCCTGGGTATCCGTCCGGAGGACCTGCACATTGAGAAGGATTTCGTTGCCGCTGCAGGGAATTCAACCGTCACCGCGGAGATTACCCTGGATGAAATGATGGGATCGGAAGTCTATCTTTATTTCACCATAGACGGTAAGAAAATGATTGCCAGAGTTCCCTCCAAGCTTAGCGCACGGATGGGGGAGACAGTTAAGTTCGCCCTGGATTCTGATGCGGTTCATGTTTTTGACAAAGAGACAGAAGAAGCATTACGATAAATGCTAAAAGAAACGGCCCCTGCAGCCGGGGTAAATCCCGACAGCCCAGGGGCCGATTGTATTCTATGTATTATATGAAGAGCTCGGCTTCTTTCCGCTCCACACAGACAGGTGAGATTTTATGACGGATCACTTCAGTGACGGCATCGTCGGGTCTCCTGGCCTGCACGGGACACACGGCCACACATCGCATGCAGGAGATGCATGATCCGTTAGAAGGCTGGTTGGGCCTTTCTTCCGGGATGGCACCGACGGGGCACTCCAGAGCACAGCTGGTACAGAAGATACAATCATCTGTGGCATAGGTGCCCAGAGGGATCCCGTGGAAGACCTTGTAGGGCCAGGATCCGGGAACCGATGGGCGGCTGTCGTCATTCCGGTCCAGTTTGCCGGCAATCTCTTCTGTCATCCGGGCCAATTGACTCCGGTCTTCGTCATCCGGTCTGCCCTGGGCGATCTCATGGATAATGGAGTGCTCGGCAATGGCGGCTATCGCTGCGATCACCCGGAAGCCGGACGCTTCCGCAATATCAGCCAGTTCCCTCAGGCTGTCATCATAGGCCCGGTTGCCGTAGACAGCGGCTACGATGGCCCTGGATCCGTTTCCACGGATCATGCGCAGACGACTGGCAGCGACGGCAGGAATTCTTCCACCGAAAACCGGCATGGCAATCACGGCGATGTCGGTTTCCCGGAGCAGGGACTGACGACGGTCAGGGTCTCTGACCAGAAGATTGATGCCTGACGTTTTGGCTTTCAGGCTTTTGCTCAAATAGTCTCCGAGCAGGTCTGCGATTCTGTCCGTCCCCCCCGTAGGACTGAAAGTGATCTTATATAACATGATAATGATCCCTCCTTATCATTTGAAATGAAATATCCCTATGAAGGATTCAGAAAGGATGGCCTTTCTGAACCTGGGAATATCATAGCATGAAAGCAAAGGAAAAGCCACGATTCTTGTAAAATTGCGCAGTAAATTGGAGTATTCCGCCTTGCAAATCCGGGGCAAGGCCTGGTATTGTATTCCTTAGAAATGTATTTTATAATAAAAAAATATAACTGTCAGCAAGCTTGAACGCTAGTGCAGAATGTGTTTTGTGCTGCCATTTATGAAGGAGGATTATATGAAAAAACGCTTATCACTTTTGTTTATGATGGTTTTTCTCATGGCATTTGCCCTTCCGGTAAGTGCCGCAACAAAGGTCTATGTCAATGCTGATGTGAACCTGCGCAAAGGACCGGGTGTTAATTATCAGATCTATACATCCGTCTCGGAAGGAACTGCTCTCAAGTATCTGAGCAAATCCAAAAGGGATGACAGGGGTGTGAAATGGTATAAAGTTTCTTATAAGAAGAAAACTCTCTGGGTATCATCACGATATGCCAAGAAAGTTCCCCAGCCTGTAACTTCTGCCAAGAAGCGCGTGGTGACCAAAGGCCGTGTAAATCTGCGCAAGGGTCCCGGAACCGGCTACAAGATCGTGGCGGATGTCAGCAAGGGATCTTCCCTTAAGTATCTTAACAAGACGAAAACCGACAAGCGCGGTGTGAAATGGTACAAGGTGTCCTTCTATGGCAAGAAGGTGTGGGTTTCTTCCAAATGGTGCCAGTTTAAGAATGAGGACATCACCATGTATGTGATCGCAGAAGATGATGTGAACCTGCGCAAAGGCCCCTCGCTTGAATACGGGAAATATACATCCGTCCGCAAAGGAACCAGCATGAAGTATCTTGGCAAGGTCATCAAAGATGATCGCAATGTCAAATGGTACAAGGTCTCCTACAAGGGAAAATCTCTCTGGGTTTCTTCCCTGGCCAGCCATATCAAATGATATCAGGGGCTGATCGGTCTGCCTTGCAGGGGGATGTCCCTGATGGCTTTTGACCAAAGCATCATCATATAATAATTTAATACATATACTAAGGAGAACAGTGGTGAAAATCACGGTTCTCCTTTTCGTTTATCACGAGTTTAATACCTCTTGTCAAAAAATGACATATTTAGAAAATAAATGTGCTATAATGACTTCGTCACCAGTCAACAGCGATTTGGAAAGGAGGTTTGTATGGCTCAGATGGTTATATCCGTTGCCGAGCTCCAGAACAGAAAGGGAATGCTTGAGGAGCTGGCCGGATCATTCCAGGCGAAACTTGATGACTTCAAGGAGACAGGAGACCGGCTCCACAGTATGTGGGAAGGGGATGCCAAGGACAACTTTATGAAGCTCTTTGATCTGGACTTTCACAAGATGGCCAAGCTTCTGAAGCAGATTCTGGAGTTCATCTCGGTTTTGCAGAAGATCATTCAGCTCTATAAGCAGATGGAGATGAAGAACATGCAGATTGCCAATGGTTGATAGGAGATTGGAGCCGATTACGTCTGTGCCGGTGATGCGGCACAGTTACGGAATCGAGCATCCGAACGGCTTTGGCAGGAATGAACATGCGATTTTAAGGAGGTGGAATTATGGCGAATACGATCAAGGTGACCCCGCAGGAGCTTAAGAAGACGGCCGGAGCATTCCGGGCCAGCGCCTCATCCCTGCACGCTACAGCCAACGAGATGATTCAGACCGTTACGGGCATCAGCCAGGCAGTGTGGGCAGGCGACACAGGCACTACTTACATCAGTCGTTTTAAGGGACTGACCAGCGATGTGGAGCAGATGAACAAGATGGTCGGCAGGCAGGCAGACCATCTCGAAGCCATTGCGGACAGCTACCGGACTACGGAGGAGCAGACGGCAACGGCGGCGGCAGCCCTGAAGAACAATATTCTTTAAGGTATGGGCAGCAGACTTTTTCAGAAGGGACTTCAGTTTTCCTGATGAGGAAGATTCTGCTGATGAGGAAGATTCCGGAAGAAGCGAACCCGAGGAGGATGGCAGCATATGTTATCAGTATATGTATATTGCACAAAAGAATATGATGCCGGCCTGATCATTGATCTGCTGCGGGATGTCCTGATTCGCATGGGCGGGGAGCAGATGACTTCTGAGATCTGCTGGGAAGGAGGTTCCCGGAAGGATGAGGAGACCGGCCCCTGGAACCTTATGATCTATGAAGTGAGTCAGGGCAAGGATCTGGATTCCCTGCTGACTCTGAGAAAGGAGAACCTTCGTGCGGATCTTCTGATTATAGACGGAGGTAAGGTGAAGCCCAAGTATTATATCAGACCGGATCTGCGTCCTTCGGGACTTCTCCGCAAACCCCTGGAGACAGATCAGATTGAAGAGCTGCTTAAGCAGTTTATATGCAGGATTTATTACGATAGAGAGAAGGAGGACCCTGCTAGCCGCCTGCAGGTAAAGAACGGGACAGATTATTATTATCTGCCTTTTTCCCTTATCAGGTATCTGGAAGCTAAGGAAAAGAACATCTATCTCCACCATGAGCAAGGCGTGATCTGTTTCCGGGATTCTTTACGGCGCATGGAAAAGGTTCTTCCCGATTATTTCTATAGAACCCACCGGAGTGTCCTCGTGAATTCTCTCCACGTCAGAATCTTTAATCCGGCTGCCGGAAAGATCATTTTGGCTGATTCGACAGTCATCCCTATGTCCCGGTCTTTCTGGAGGAGGCTGGAAAAAAAGCTGATCCGGAGGGAATCTGACGAAAACACCGGATGAAACGAAGCCCTGGACATTATAGAAGACAGGCCGGCAGCAACAGGTCTTCGCGGAAGGAATTCTTTTGGTTGACCCTCTGAAAAGGTGATGGTAGAATAAGGACTATATTGCCAAACAAGCCATCATGATTTTCAAGGAGGGTTATATGAGCTACATTAAGGAATATGCAGAGAAATTGATCACAGCCAAAGAAGCTGCCAATATGGTGAAGTCCGGTGACTGGATAGATTACGGCTGGACCAGTGCCACCACGGCCGCAGTTGACAAAGAACTTGCAGCAAGAGCAGAGGAACTGGAGAATGTCAATGTCAGGGGCGGTATCCTCATGTGGGAGCCTGAGATCTTTAAGGTAGAGAATGTTGCTGATCATTTCACCTGGAATTCCTGGCATATGAGCGGTTTTGAGCGTCGTGCTGCTGCCAATGGCTTTGCTTATTACTGTCCGGTAAAGTATTCTGAACTTCCCAGATACTACCGTGAGAATATAAAGCATGTTGACATAGCCATTTTCCAGGTTGCCCCCATGGACAAGCACGGTTTCTTTAATTTCGGCCCCAACGCTTCTCACATGATGGCTGTATGTGAAGTATCTGATGTCGTAATCGTAGAGGTTAATGAGAACATGCCGCGCTGCCTGGGTGGATTTGAAGAGGCAGTCCATATCTCAGATGTAGATTATATCGTGGAGGGTGAGAACCCGGCTATGGCTGAGCTGGGAGCAGGAGCGCCTCCCACAGATGTTGATAAGGCGGTAGCCCAGCTGATCGTAGAAGAGATTCCTAACGGTGCCTGCCTCCAGCTTGGTATCGGCGGTATGCCCAATACCGTTGGAGCCATGATTGCAGAGTCCGATCTTAAGGATCTGGGTGTTCACACAGAGATGTATGTAGACGCCTTTGTAGATATTGCCAGAGCCGGCAAGATTAATGGCTCCAAGAAGGCTCTGGACCGCGGCAGACAGGTATACGCTTTTGGCGCCGGCACCAAGAAGCTTTATGATTATCTGGACAACAATCCCGAGTGTATGAGTGCTCCGGTTGATTATACTAATTCAGCCAGCACCGTATCAAAGATTGATAACTTTATTTCCATCAATAATGCTGTAGATATCGATCTTTTTGGTCAGGTAAGTTCTGAGAGTTCAGGAACCAGGCAGATCAGCGGAGCAGGCGGCCAGCTGGATTTCGTAGAGGGTGCCTATCTGTCCAAGGGCGGAAAGAGTTTTATCTGCCTTTCCTCCACCTTCAAAAAGAAAGACGGTACAGTGTCATCCAGGATTCGTCCTACCCTGATCCCCGGAAGTACCGTAACGGATACAAGGGCCAATACCATGTATGTTGTTACTGAATTCGGCAAAGTCAACCTTAAGGGTATGTCTACATGGCAGCGGGCGGAAGCTCTGATCAGCATTGCCCATCCGGATTTCAGAGATGAATTGATCAAGGAAGCTGAGAAAATGAAGATCTGGAGAAGATCCAACAAATAGTATAATCCCTGAGGGGTATTTTCATAATTTAATCAGGAGAACCGTTACAAAAGAGAAAGCTTATGGATCTTTTGCGGCGGTTCTCTTTTTTTGTGCGATAAGGCCGGAGAGGCAAGAGAATCGCCCCTATCCGATCCCGGGATGGGTGATCATATTCTGGGCAGCCGATGATCAGACAGCGCGAAGATTGTCACAGACAGGAAGTTTCTATGCACTATTATTTAACAATCTACAGTCCATCATTCATGAAAGAATACATCCTCTCGGATAAGGAGCAAACCATAGAGATCCCCGCAGATTTTTTCGGAGGGTGCGAGGGAAGAGAATATGTGATTGCCTTCAGGGGCCGGGATTACTGGACTGTGACTGACGCCGGAGGAGTGCCGGCAGCGAATTTAACTACAGGAGAATATGTGGAGATGAATCCGGATGGGGCGGCGATGATGACCCTCATAATCCGGCCCTTTAGCTGCAGGTCTTTTTCTCTCTTTCGCCTCACTCCCCTCATCAGCCTGGGGCGAGGATCGGACCAGGATATATGTATTTCTTTTAGTCAGAGTATATCCAGGAAGCATCTTATGATCTGCAGGCAGGAGGAAGGGTGGATGGTAAGAAGCTCCGGTCCCAACGGGCTCTATGTGAATGGCTTTTATTGTAAAGAAGCTCACAGATTACAGTACGGGGACGATATGGAGATCTTCGGATACCATATGATATTTCTGGGCAGGATGCTTGCCTGCCAGGATCATCCACAGGTCAGGATACATCTTTCCAAAGAGATGGCGGAAGAAGGGGAAGGCCTGAGAGGCCCTGAGACT
>CAMOVS010000054.1 GCA_946627575.1 uncultured Lachnospiraceae bacterium | reverse complement strand
CCCTTTTCCCGGGGATCTTGAGAACCTCAGACGCTATTTGGACAGATTCAATCACCCGGAGAGGGATCTCCGGGTGATTCATGTTGCCGGAACCAACGGAAAAGGGTCGGTCTGTGCCTTTGTGGAGTCGATCCTTTCTGAGGCCGGTTATCGTACCGGGATGTTTACGTCCCCTCATTTGCTGACGGTGCGGGAGAGATTCAGAATCTGCGGCCGTCCGGTGTCCCGGAAGAAGCTGGTCCGGGCCTGGCGGCAACTGGCAGCTGTGGAGGAGGCTGACCGCGGGGAGGCTGATGATGGGCTCAAGAGGCTGGCTTTCTTTGAGCTCCTTTTTCTTCTGGCCCTCCTGGTCTTCCGGGAGGAAAAGCCGGACTATCTGATCCTGGAAACGGGTCTGGGAGGAAGGCTGGATCCTACCGTTTTGTCTTGTCCGCTTCTTTGCATTATTACTTCCATCAGCCTGGATCATACAGGCATTTTGGGGGAGACCATACAGGAGATCGCAAAAGAGAAGGCCGGCATTCTGAAGCCGGGTGTTCCAGCCATAGCGATCGATGATGGCAGCGGGGCCATAGCCCCAATCCGCCAGGCTGCGGAAGAAAAAGGAGTTCCTTTGTACGTCCTTCATTCCGGAGATGTCCATATTTTAAAAAAATGTGAGAATTACATTGATTTTTCAATAGACAACAGCTATTATAAATTCAGTATATTCCGGATTCCCGGTATGGCAGGTTTTCAGGCATTTAACGGCAGCCTGGCGGCAATGGCTGTGAGAACCCTTCTTCCCGGTCTGACAGATGATAGGATTGGTCAGGGGCTTATGGCTATGCACTGGCCCGGGCGTATGCAGGAGATCCTGCCACGGATCTATGTTGACGGAGCTCACAATCCCGGGGCTATTCGCGTCATTCTGGATGACCTGTCAACGCGGGGAGGAAGCTGGAGTCTGCTTTTCTCTGTCTATGAGGACAAGGATTACCGGCAGATGATTGATCTTCTTGCGGACTTTCCTTTTGTCCGAACCTATGTAGCCGGCCTTCATGACAGGAGGGGCGCTTCATCCCGGGATCTTGCCCGGCTGTTTAAAGAGCATTCCTTCAGAGGACTTTCTTTGTGGCCGGATGCAGCTGCGGCCTTTGATGCCGCCCGAGAAGAAATGAATATCGATGAATATCTTCTCTGTACAGGTTCTCTTCACCTGGTTGGAGAGATTCTGCAGAGAGTTCAGTTAATAGAAAGTGAGGAAAAATGATGGTAGATTTTGATCAGGAATTAAAGAAATTCAAACCGGCCCTTGGAGTGGATGTGGGAGCAAACGACCTCTTTGATGATGATTATAAAGACATTACCGATCTGGTGGAAGAATTAGTGGAAGAATTGAAGAAGTCTGAGAAGAAATAAGCCTGCAGAAGCCATCAGGAGGACGATCATGAGATGTATAAAATGTGGGAAAAATCTTGCTGAAGAGTTCTGCAATGTCTGCGGCTTTGACAACCGGCACATTGCCCGGGCTCTTAATACAGCTGATTATTATTATAACCTGGGTCTGGAGAAGGCCCAGATGAGAGACCTGTCCGGGGCAGAGACCATGCTGGCCAAGGCTCTCTCTTACAATAAGGAACATAAGAATGCCCGCAATCTGCTGGGTCTGGTCTATCAGGAGCTGGGAGAAGGGGGCAAAGCCTATAAGCAGTGGAAGATCAGTCTTAAGGTGAATCCGGTAGAAGAGAATGCAGCTTCTCTCTACGTCAAGGAGATGGAAGAGCATCCGGCGGTCTTCGAGCAGATCAATGAGAGCAGTAAGAAGTTCAACCTTGCCCTCTCCTATGCCAAGCAGGGCAGCGATGACCTGGCCATGATTCAGATCAAGAAGGTTCTGTCCATTACTCCTAACTTTGTAAGGGGGCACCTTCTTTTTGCCCTTCTCCATATGAGAGCCGGGGATATGGATGCCGCCAAGGTTGACCTGAGACATGCCCTGTCTATCGACCAGTACAATACGACAGCCAGAAGATACCTGAGGGAACTGGGAGAAGATCCCCAGGCTGCTGTGGCCATGGTGACTACGGAATCCATGCGGCCGGACAATGACAATCTTAAGAATGTCCGTCCGGTAGACCACTATGAGGATCCCAACAAGGAGACCTGGAAGCAGTTTGTCTACATGATTATAGGACTGGCTATCGGAGTTATCGCCATGTTTGTCCTGGTCATCCCCAGTGTCCGGGCGGGGGCCAGCGTAGACTATAAGGCTCTTCAGAAGGAATATACCCAGATGGAGAACGAAAAAGACTCTGAGATCAGCGAGCTGAAGAACAAGAAAAAGTCTCTGGAGGATGAGAACGAGGACCTGAAGAACAGCCTCTCTGTCTACGAGTCCACCAATGGCAAGGACAGTATGTATGACAGCATGCTCAAAGCCAGCAAGGCCTTCTATCAGAATGACTATATCGAGTGCTCCAAGCATCTTTCCAAGGTGTCCAAAAAGGATCTCCCCTCCAGCACATCCAGAAAGATGTATGATGAGATGAGTGAAAAGGCCTTTGAGAGTGCCGGTTCCGATCTGAAGAACAGCGGCGTCTCCAAGTATAACAGCTACAAGTATGCGGATGCCCTGGAGGATCTGGAAGACTCCTACAAGTATAAGCAGGATTACGACACGCTATACTATATCGGTATGTGCAAGAAGCAGCTGGATCGAACCGACGAAGCCAAGGAAGATTTCTATGAGATTATCAACGAGTCCGGCAACAATGAACTGATCATCAAGACGGCCAATTACGGTCTGGAGCTTCTGAAGGAGGATGCCATCAACGAGGCAGCCAAGCATAAGGGAGATTCGAACAGCGAGAGCAGTGAGGATAGCGAGAGCAGTGAGGATAGTGAGAGCAGTGAGGAAGAATAGCATCCCGGAAGCTCAGTGCAGGGGGATAGCCCTGGCAGAATAACCAGACATCTTACAGATGGATAATAACGGATACAATAAAAGAAGCTGTCGCAGTAGCGACAGCTTCTTTTTTCGGTTCGGTTTTCTATTCTTTTGCACCGGGGATCAACCCGTTGGGGAGCTGCTGCTGATTCTGCTGCTGCTCCTGTTTTTTCTTTTCTTCCTCTTCCTTCTTCTTTCGATCCTGCTCCTCCTTCCAGGCTTTGGTATGGGTGGTGCAGACATAGGTTTTTGGATCAAAGGTCAGGAAATAAGCAGCGTCCGCTGTCTTTTTGGAGGCCCCTTTCTTCTGCCTGCGGTATACACGCCGGTAAGTATTCGGACAATATTTGCCGGCGACATGCTTGCTGGCGGAGCATAGCTTGACTGCTACATGGATATCGCAGGTATCTTTGGGCGCGGTTCCTTTGGCAAAGTATTCCGTGCGGACCATGGAATGCTCCGGATCATCAGAGCATACATGATCGATGGGAAGCTTGCCGGACTTCATACAGATGGTTTTCTTCTCGATGTTGTCACAGGAAGGGAAATCCTTCACCTTCAATTTCTTCGAAGAGTTGACCTTGTCCATGATCTTTTTCCAGATTACCTTGTGGAAGTCGCTATCATTTTCCATACTGGTATTGTAATCGAAACCTGTCCAGATGGAAGCGGTATAGTAAGGCGTATAGCCGCAGAACCAGTAGTCATAGTTGTTGGAGGTGGTTCCGGTCTTGCCGGCCGTTGCCATGCTGGAATCCAGCTGGGCCTCGGTCCCGGTTCCTTCCGATACAACATCCTCCATGGCATCGGTCAGAAGCCATGCCGTGGACTCCTCCATCACTTTGACCGGGCTGCTTTTATTCTCCAGAATCACCTTCCCGTCGCTGTCCGTTACCTTTGTATAAAGGATCGGTTTATTATAATTGCCTTGATTGGCTATGGAAGCGTAGGCAGCGGTAAGCTCAAGATTGGTGACTCCATCGGTGATGCCGCCCAGGGCCAGGGATTGGTGAATATCACTTTCAAGTCCTCCGCTCTCCCCGGTCCGGCTGGCCACCAGGGTGGTGAAGCCCAGCTTCTGAAGGTAGTCAAAGCCTGCCTGGGGCGTGATTTTTGTGAGGGTCTTGACGGCTACGATATTATTGGAATCAATGATGGCATCACGGACGGTGGTCATACCTTCATAATGCCCTTTCTTGAAATTATCTACCTTTTTCCCTCCCTTGTACTTGTAGGGAGCGTCTTCAAATACGGAAGCCAAAGTGATCTGTCCTGAATCCATGGCGGGCGCATAGGCCGAAAGAATCTTGAAGGTGGAACCCGGCTGTCTCTTGACCGCTGTAGCACGGTTCAGAGCCAGATCATCTTTTTTCTCTCCCCGACCGCCAACCAGGACCTTGACCTGGCCGGTTTTCTGGTCAATCATGGAGTAGGAGAGCTGAGGCTGCATAACATAGTGAATGTTTTCCGCATTCACCGTATCCCCTTCCTTGACGGTAGCTTTTTTGAACTTGGCGGCTGCCTTATTCAGCTTTTCCAGGGACTTGTAGGTGGTCTTATAGGACGGATTCTTCTTCTTTTTCCGGAAGTAGTTGCGGACATCCAGTTCAGAGAAGGTCTCTTCGGATCCGTCTGCCCGGGTCACTATAAGCTCATATTCAAGATCATAGCGGGTATTGGCAGGATAATTATCCTTATTGTTAATTACGGAATCCGCGATGGTCTGCATATCGGAATCCTGAGTGGAATATACCCGCAGGCCTCCCCGATAGACCAGGTTGTAGGCCTCGGCCTGGGTATATTTTTTCTGCTCCTGGAGGTCCTCCACCAGCTGGGTGATCAGGGCATCCGTGAAATAAGAATATACGGCCTGAGTTTTCTGCCGTTCCGTATTGATGGCAATCTCGGAGTACACATCTTCATTCAGAGCAGTCTGGTACTGGTCGCTGGTGATGAAGCGCAGGTCGTACATCTTTTGAAGAACCAGCTTCCTCCTGGCATCATTGGCCTCCGGATAATCCACAGGATTCAGTGCCGAAGGATTCTTGGTGATGCCGGCCAGGACAGCGCACTCTCCCAGGGTCAGGTCGGCAGCATGCTTGCCGAAATAATAATCGGCAGCAGACTCCACGCCCAGATTGCCCTTGCCCAGGTTGATCGTGTTCAGGTAATTCATCAGGATGGTTTCCTTGCTGTACTGACGTTCTACATCAAGGGCCATGCACTGTTCCTGAATCTTCCGGTGCAGCCTGGAGATAAAGTGCCTTTCCCGGCCTGTGTCAAATACATTGTTCTTGATCAGCTGCTGAGTGATGGTGCTGGCTCCCTGACTGGGAGCACCGCTCTTCATGTCGGTAATGAGGGCCCGGATGATTCCCCGCAGGTCGATGCCGTTATGCTCGTAAAAGCGCTCATCCTCGATCGCGATAAATGCATTCTTCAGATTGTCCGGTGCGTCATCTACGATAATACGTTTGGAATAATAATCAGACAGCTGCTGAACATCATGTCCCTGGTCATCATAAATCATGGTCATGGTTTCCTTAGGCTCCAGAGAATACTCCTTGGGAATATCCTTGAGGATTCCCCGGAAAGATCCATAGAGAAAACCAGCTGATCCGATGCCTAAGAAAAGCACCAGGAAAAAGAACAGGTAGAAAACTATTGCTGCAGCAGCAGTCCGAACCCGGGTTTTGGAAGCGTATAGTTTCTTACGCTTCCCGGTGATCGACTTTTCATTATATATCATATTAGTGGTAATCAGCTCCTATATAAAGATAAATTTAGCGAACCGGGACGATCTCAATCCAATACCCGTCAGGATCATTGATAAAATAGATCCCCATGTCAGGATTTTCAAAGCAGATACATCCCATCTCCTCATGTCTTTTGTGGAAGGCGTCAAACTCATCTGTCACAAAGGCCAGGTGGAATTCTTCATCGCCAAGATTGTAGGGCCTGTCCATATCTCTAAGCCAGGTCAGCTCCAGCTGAAAGCCGGTTCTCCCGTCACTAAGATAGACGATCTTATGTCTGCCGTCGGAAGCTTCCTTGGTACGGACAACTTCAAGCCCGATCGCTTCTTTGTAAAAGGCGATACTCTTTTCCAGATCCAGTACATTAAAATTAAAATGTGCAAATTCGATCATATGGTAAATCCTTTCTCATCTGATATTCAGATATAGGGGAGCAGCATTCTCCCGGAATTCAAGTTATATTTTCCCTTGACCGTGCTGTCATTTTTAGTTGCTATTGCATTCACTTGTTGTATCATAACATACCCCCGTGAGCTTTGGCAAATGCAGGGACAAGGCCTGATGTTTAAATGATTGATCTTCATTTACAATTCTGTTAGGGTTGTGTTAAAAAAAGAAAAAATAAAGGAAATTGAAAGAAAAAAGACAAAAATTGATTGCGCAGGAGCCTAAATAATAGTAGTATGAGATATAATGAAGATAATATGGACACAAAAAGCGACACGGAGGTTTGCCATGAAGAAGAAAACAGTGTTTTGTGCCCTGGTCCTGCTGGCGCTGCTGGCCTGGGGGCTGCCGGGACGGGTGCAGGCAGATGCTGCAAGTAAATACGTGATCTACGTCAATCGTTCATCCAATATCGTCAATGTGGTCCGGCGAAGCAGCGGCAAAGTTGTACGGTCCATGTACTGTTCCACCGGAAGAGGCTACGGCACTCCGGCCGGAACTTTCTATATAGGGGAAAAGTATCGCTGGCATGCCCTCTATCAGGGCCATTACGGTCAGTACTGCAGCAGGATTACCGGACATGTTCTCTTTCATTCCGTTCCGGCCTGTGCCTGGAGCAACAAAGCGGTTCCCACCAAAGCCTTTAACCAGCTGGGCACTCAGGCCTCCATGGGCTGTGTCCGTCTGGCCTGCGGAGATGCCTGCTGGATCTATAAAAATTGCAGAAGCGGGACCAAGGTTATCATCGGCGAATCAAGAAAACTCAAGAAGCCGACCTACAGCAAGATCCTTATGTCCACCAAAAAGAAATACAACTGGGATCCCACGGACCCCAGCAAGAAAAACCCTTACCGGCCGACTCTCAAAAAAAGTGCAGCCGGGAAGAAAGCCATCCCCTATGGAGCGGCTGTGGATATCAAGAATCTGGTTAAAGTCAAATCCCAGGTAACTTCCACCAAACTCCTGCAAAAACATATAAAAGTTAAGGGGAAAATAAACAGCAAAAAACCGGGAAAATATAAAGTCAAGGTAACGGTTAAGGATCCAAGAAGCAGACTATCCAGAACCAAATCCTTTATGTTCAAGGTGGCAAAGCCAAAAACCACGCCGGAAGCCAGCGGTGCGTCGGTGAAAGCAAAGAATCAGGCAGAGACACAGCCGGCGGCGACAAGCGAGAAGAAGACGGCATCAGCTAGCAAGACAGGTTCAAAGACCAAATCGGCCGCAGCTGCCAGAAAAACGCCGGCAAAGAAGGCAGCAGCGAA
>CAMOVS010000053.1 GCA_946627575.1 uncultured Lachnospiraceae bacterium | reverse complement strand
CCAAAAGGCGGATCCTGGAAGACATTGTGCTGGGCAAAGATAATCATCTTACGAATGTCATGGCGTACGACGTATTTATTGCCTTTGCGGGTAAAATACCGGCTGAGTCTGGTGACGCTGACATCGTCAATGATATTGTCCCCGTAGACGCCCCTTCCGGCAACGTTAATGGCATCACTATCCAGGTCTGTAGCAAATATTTTAATCTCTCTTCGAACGTTCAGCTCTTCCATGGCCTCCGTAAAAAGGATGGCAACGGAATAAGCTTCCTCACCGGTGGAACATCCTGCTACCCAGACCCTGATCGGATGAACGGGGGCAGTCTGAAGGAGGGGTTTGATAACCTTTTCCTTCAGAACGTCAAAGTAATCCCCATCACGGAAAAAGCTGGTAACTCCGATCAGGACTTCCTTGGAAAGGAGCTTGGCTTCCTCGGGATTATTGGATATATAATTGAGATATTCTTTCAGATTGCGGTTGTGGGTGATGACCATCCGCCGCTCGATTCTCCTAAGGATGGTCGTCTGCTTATAATAGGCATAATTGATATTGGTGACACTCTTCAGAATGGAGAAAATCTTGGACATCATATCCTGGTCAGTCATCTCCAGATGATCCCGATTCCTGGATACGGAGGAAGCGATATGAGACATTTCCCGGGCAATGCTGTCCGGATTCTGAATCAGGTCCACAAAGCCGGTGGATATAGCGCTCCTTGGCATTCCGTCGAACTTGCAGCTGTCCGGATTCTGAACGATGATCATCCCGTTCTTTTCCTTGATGGTCCGAATCCCATTGGTACCGTCCGATCCGGTTCCGGAAAGAATCACTGCCACAGCCCGATTCTCAAAATTATTCGCCAGGGACCGGAAGAATACATCGACAGGATGGTTGATCTTAGTGTGGTCGTATTCCACAAGCCGGAGCCTGTCGGTCTCGATTTCCAGATTGTATCGGGGAGGAATCATATAGATATGGTTCCTCTGAATAGGCATCCCATCTTCCGCCTCTACAACCGGCATAACTGTGTACTTGCCAAGAATATCCGCAAGCATGCTCTTATGGTTGGGCGCAAGATGCTGTATAATAATAAAAGCCATCCCGGTATTGCCGGGAAGAAAAGTCAAAAGCTGCTGGAGAGCTTCCAGTCCTCCCGCTGAAGCTCCGATCCCTACAACACAATTAGGGGCAAGATCTTTCTTCAAACTTGGTTGCTGATATTCCATCCTCTCATCCCTCCTGTGAATAGTAACCAGTCAGAAACCATCACGATATCTTTTCAAGAATCGTCCTGCAGGTATAAAACTGCTTTCCGACGTTACTGTACATCTCCTGGAGACGGATCGCGTCCACATCCTCATTCCGTATCGCATCTAAAAAGTTAGATATCTCCTGATTCAAGGGAAGAAGCCCCAACGTTGCTGTCGTCCCCTTGATCTCATGAGATGCCTGAATCGCAGCGGAAAGATCCCCTTTGCTAACCGCCATTTTCAGTTCATCTACCGAGGGATCCTTCAGAAACCGTCTTAGCAGTTCCTGATAGAATTCTCTGTCTCCCATAACATTGAATAAGGCATCCTGGATGTTACATCCCCAGTCCTCAAGTTCTTTAAACAATTCATCCATTGATATACTCCGATCCTAAAACCCTCTATTTCCTAAGCAACATAGTCCAAACTATCACTTGTCCACAATTATTTTATGACACTATTTGGTTTAATTATAACACTTCAGGGCTTGTTTTTCCACATTTGAAAGCAAAATAAATTAAATAATTACAGTATTGGCATATTTCCTCCGAGCTCTTTTTCAGGTGTATTGTCGGAACTCCAAAAATGTGTTATCATCAATTTATATATTTGCTAATACAAACGATTTAAGGTTAAAAGCTATCACGGATTGCTTCGCTGCAAAACTGATATCATATAATCTTTAAGAGGTACACAATATGAGTAAGAATATGAAAATGATCTTTGCTGAAGATCTTATGCCTGTAGGATACCTTTGCATTATATCTATCGATGCGGCATCCGGCTATGGCACTTGTCTTCTGCCTATGATAAACTCCCCGAACCAATGGGACCCGTCTCATTTTCCTTACGATGAGGCGATGACCTACATGATCGAGAGGAATATAGCGGAGGACGACATTAATCGAACGATTCAGAATATGAGTCTGTCTACCGTGATCCGGGAGCTTTCCGGCAAGAACAGCTATCAGGTCTACTACTCCTGTGCCGGCGACAATCATACCGTTATTTATCGCAAAGCTTCTTTTATGAAAAGAAAAGAAGGAGATATTCTTCTTTTTCTGCAGGATATCACCGATGATGCCCTGACTCTTCGCAAAGCCAATGTCAGACTGCAGGAAGAATATAAGGAAGCAGTAAGTCAGTCCAATATCGCCAGCCGAATGCTTCATCTGCTGGACCGTGAGTTCCGGACCCACCTTTTCTCACTCGGCGGCCTGACCGATATGATGATGGAAGAGAACAGTCAAAATGAGTATGGCTCCTCCCATTACAATCGTTCCGATAAGCTGATCGAACAGACTTATGTTACCCAGAACCACATGATGGAAAGTCTTAATGATGTGAGAGAGCTTCAGAATGTTATCCGTTGGAATCAGAATCTCCAATCCGATCTGATCTCCATCGAAGAGATGCTTCAGTTTTTTGACGGACCCCTGTCAGAACATTGTGAATACATGAATACGCTCTTCAGCTGGGATGCTTCAGGCGTAAAGCATCAGAATATCATCTCAGATGAAACCATTCTGACCAGCCTGCTGAGCAGACTGGTACGGCACATCATCAGCAATTCTTCTCCAAGCGGCTACCTGCAGCTTATGGTCTCTGAGAAGGAAGAAGAAGGGGACACCTCTATATATACCTTCTCTATACTTTCAGACCGCTGCAATCTTTCCGTAGATCAGCTTGCAGCAGGCACGATGGATTACCAGGGCCTGTTCAAGGAGATGCAGAAGGATCTTAATGCCATCGATTTTAATCTGATCCTTCTCAAGAAATATACAGAACTTCTGGATGGCAGTTTTTCAGTCAAAGACCTTGAAGAAGGAAAGCAGATTAATCTGGCTTTCCGCTTCCGAAGAGGACCCGCAGTAATCAGCTCCGATGCTGATATCTGTTCAGCAGACGGCTCATCCGGTCTTACAGGAGATGATACTTCCGGCTCTGAAAGCATCCGTGAGATCGTCCAGGATCCTTTCCATGTCAGGAATCTGGATGAGTACACAATCTTATCACCTTCTGACAATTCCGATGAAGTCTTCTCAACGCCTGACTTTACCGGCAAGACGGCTCTGGTTATCGATGACAATCTTATTAATCTGGAGGTCACCAGCAGGCTGCTTAGAAATGCCGGATTCCTTGTTGTGGATATGGACGATGGGCAAAAGGGATATGATGCTTATTTACGGGATCAGGGTCGCTTTGACATCATCATTCTGGACATCAGGATGCCTGGCATCACCGGTATTGAAGTTGCCAGACGGATTCGAGCCGCAGGAGGGGCCGGAGCAGAGATTCCGATCATTGCTCTGACGGCCAACGACCGACCCGAAGAAAGACAGCAGTCCATCGAAGCGGGCATGAATGACCATCTGTCCAAGCCGGTCAGTCCTTACGTTCTATACAAGGTCATTGAGAAATATTTGTAGATAGGCCATTTGCCTTTGCCGGTTTCTTATGACATCTCATAGCCGGTATACATAGTAAGATCTAAAATAGTAAGATGCAAAAAATGATGAAACGGAGCATACCAGAAGTTTTCATTCCCGGCATGCTCCGTTTTTTTATACTATAGATTCAATCGGAATCGGCCTGACTTAATAGGATTCAATCCGAAAATGATACTCTCCCTCTTCCAGAGGGATCTCCGTTCTTTTAATCCCGTCAATCCGGATAAAGCGAATCCCGGCCATAGCCTTGATCAGGTCAGTGATGGCATCCCTGTCTCCCTGGATCTCCGCTTCAACACTGCCATCATAACGGTTCCTGACCCAGCCGGTCAGATTCCGGTCGGATGCAGCGTATTTCAGCCGGTAGCGAAAACCGATGCCCTGAACCCTTCCATAAAACATTACCCGCTCTCTTGTTAGACTTTTCAGAATCATCCCCTCCTCTTTGTCACATTCTTCTAGTAATCTGCTAGGGAGTAAAATGACCTTTAACTGTTTTATAGCTGTTGCTTCCTTTCCTGGCCACACCGCTGATCTTATAACTGTATTTCTTGCCGGCCTTGAGTTTTTTCACCTTTACTTCAATCTCATCTCTGTCTTTCTCTTTGATACGTTTTACGTAATTCTTTCCCTTAGAATCCGTAATCACCACTTTTGCTTTCTTCCACTTCACAGCACCCTGGAACTCAAAGCTGACCTCCTTGTCGCTTCGATCATAGTCTACTTTCTCAACTACGATCTGCTTTTTACCGGCAACCTTAAAAGAGCCTTTAACGGATGTATAGTCTCCTGTTCCTTTTTTCCGTATTCCTGAGATCTTATAAGTATACTTCTTCCCGGATTTCAGCTTGGATACCTTGAACTCAATGTCATCATCATCCTTCTCAAGGATCACGGTCTTATAAGACTTTCCGGAAGAATCCGTAACTGCTACAGACGTATTTTTATACTCGACCTTTCCCTTGAATTCCACCTCTACCTTTTTCTTACCCTTAAACTCCGTTGATTTCACTTTGGGAGCCGAGGAAGCGGCAGATACCTGAATCGCTGCTAGCGCCAATAAAGCGATCATGCAAAAGCAGTTAAGTATTTTTCTTTTCCTCATAAACTTTCTCCTCCTTTTTGTTATTTATGGAACATCAACCCTCTTAATCATCATCTTCTTCATCATCTTCTTCGTTGTCATCGCCATGATCATCGATATTTTGTTCCTTGTCGTCATCGTCATGATCATCGATGTCTTGTTCCTTGTCGTCTTCGTCATGGTCATCGATGTCTTGTTCCTTGTCGTCATCATCGCTGTCATCGTCATAGTCATCATCGTCGTCCGGATCATTCAGATCATCCGTAGGATCGTCCGCCTCTTTACTCTCGGCTTCACTTTCAGCATCAAGGATTTTCCCGGAGTAAGCATCGACATCATACTCATATTCGACGCCATCTTTGACAAATTCAACTTCATAGATCACTTTTCCATCTTCGTTCTCAAGAGAAGTTCTGGTAAATGATACCTCATCTGCCTTAAGGCCGGCGGCCTTTAGAGCCGCAGCCTGCGCCCTTTCCACTCCGATCACATCGATTTCATTGGCTGCATCTTTCTTCTTATGACTCTTTGTCGCAGGCTGAACTACAATTTCTTTTTCTCGTACACTTCCTGTCTGGGCATTGATCTCATACTCATATTTCTTCTTATCGGTATAAAAATCTACTTCATATACCGGAGTGCCGGATTCATCATCAAGATTTGTCCTTGTAAATGTCACCTCTTCTGCCTTTTCACCGGCATCGCTTAAAGCGATTTTTCTGGCTTCATCGCCTGTAATGCGAACATCCTTATCTCCTGCAAGAGTACTGCGGTAGAATACCGATATCGCAACCATCAGTACAATAATCATACAGGTCCCGGTGACAATATAGGGATTAATATGTTTTTTCATTATTATTTATCCTTCTGAACTGCAGCAGGGAAAATATACGTAGAAGCTGCTCCCCTTTTCAGGTTGACTCTCAACCCTTATTTCTCCATGGTGTGCCTCAACGATCCAGGCTGCCATAGACAGCCCCAGACCCATGCTGCGGGCTTCGTCTTCCTTCCTGATCCCGATTGCATCAGGATCTTCCACCGAAAGAGCTCCATCATAGTCCGTATGACAGCCCCTGTAAAATCGATCCCAGATCCTCGGCAGATCTTCCTCATGTATCCCCATGCCATCGTCACGAATCATAATGCGGATAGTATCCTCATCTTTTCGAACAAAGACCTCTGTCCGTCCTCCTGTTCTGCCATATTTGAGAGAATTATCTATAAGATTATCAAACATACGGCTGATAAAAAGAGGATCACATAATATATAACAGCATTCCTGCACATCCACATGTATGTGAATATGACGCAGGATGGCCTCAGAAAGAAAACGGCCTGCGGACTCTTCAGCCAAAAGGCCGATGTCTGCGGTTTCCAGGTGAAGTTGTTCAATCCCCCGATCTGCCCGGGCCATGGTCAAAAGCTGACTCAGCAGGGAAGACATATGGACTGCCTGGTGACGTATTTCCTGAAGAGATTCTCTAACCTCTTCAGAATCATTCATATTCGCCATAGCATACTCACTCTGGGCAAGGATCACTGAGACAGGTGTTCGAAGTTCATGACTGGCATCGTTGGTAAATTGCTTTTCCCTGTTGAAATCCTTTTCAATCTGGTCCAGCATCTCATCAAAGACAGCTGCTGTCCTCCGAATTTCATCCGAATCGGAAGCATCCGATCCGCTTAAGCCTATGCGGCGGTCAAGCTTGCCGCTTCCCCGAATCTCCTTGGCCGCACCCACGATCTGTTTCAAAGGGGCAAAAGCCTGCCGGGTCATCATCCATCCCCCGGCCAGGGCAATGGCAAATAGAATAGGAATGGCTATAAGAAAACCTTTCAGCATCCTCATTACAGAAGGAGCGATATCCTTAAGACGGGCAGAAGTTATACCGCGGATCCATATTTTCCCTGCCTTCTGGTTCTCAATCAATCGATCATATACGAAATAAGAATAAGATCCTTCTTTCGCTTTCCTGATCCGGTCCGCTTCAAAGGCCGTTCTTACAGGAAATCCCTCCGGAATCAGCCCCGAGATCTGGGTACCATCATCTCTGTAAATGACGACATAAGTTCCATCACTGTAGTAAGATATATCATCATCGATTGACATTTTCCCATCCAGAATCCGCACATGATCCACAGCGCGATCCGTCACCGTCATGAGATTCGATTTTCTCTCTCTCGACACAAGCTGATCTCCCGCAGCCAAAAGCAAGGCAACAACCAGGAGAAGAAAAGCCAGCATGGAAAATGCATACCACAGTGCCACTCTGGATTTGATGGAAAGACGCCTCATAGCGGTTCCCTCATCACATATCCCGCTCCCCTCACAGTGTGGATCAGTTTCTTGTCAAAGCCTTCATCCACCTTTTTGCGAAGATAGCGGATATAGACATCCACCATATTGGACGCCCCCTCATAATTATAATCCCACAGATGATTCAGTATCTTCTCCCGGGAAAGTACAACACCCGGATGAGATATAAGAAAAGCCAGCATGGAGAATTCTTTCGCTGATAAAATGATGTCTTTTCCACCCCGCTGTACTGTATGGCTGTCCCGATCCAATACCAGATCCCCCATCCGGTAGACATTACTGCGGTTACCGGTTCTCTTCCTGGTCACCAGACGGATCC
>CAMOVS010000052.1 GCA_946627575.1 uncultured Lachnospiraceae bacterium | reverse complement strand
CGGCTGACCCCTACACGGATGACGATCTGAATTATAACGACAGGAGCAGCCGTTCCACGTTAGAACAGAACGATAAAAACGCCCGCCCGGAGATCGGCAGTGAAGATATTTCCCTGGAAGGCTATACGACCATCTACCTTGGTTTTCCCATCTGGTGGGGAGAAGAGCCACGTATCCTGGACACCTTCGTGGAGAAATACAGCTTTGAAGGCATCACTGTGATCCCGTTTTGCACATCCGGCGGAAGCGGTATCGGAAGAAGCGGCCCCAACATGGAGGCTCTTGCAGGTACAGGTACCTGGCTGGAAGGAAAACGCTTCAGCGGAAATGTCTCGGAAGCGGATCTTAAGTCCTGGATCGACGGACTGAAATAAAGCGGACGAAGGAGGGACGGAGCCATGTCCAAAGCAAAAACGAACAATATGATTATAAAGAGGATCGTGGATGCTGCCATGACCGTCCTGCTCCTTTGCCTTATGGCATATCAGGTCACGGGGGAGATGGCGCACGAATGGATCGGTATGGGCATGACGGTGCTAGTGATCGCCCATCAGATCCTGAACCGGAAGTGGTACAGAGCACTCGTCAGGGGAAAATATAACCCTTATCGCAGCATTACGACTGTTCTGAATATCCTGCTTATTGCAAGCTTTGCGCTGACTGCCTTCTGCGGTATGTCCATGAGCAGCTATGCGGTGCCGTTCCTGTACGGAATAGCCCCCGTTTCCTTTGTCCGACGGATGCATCTTTCCATGTCCCACTGGGCCTTTGTGCTGATGGGACTGCACCTGGGAATGCATATCCCTGCAATGACCGCAGGCTTGAAACTGACAGACCGGACAAAAGCGATCCTGGCCTGTATCTTCACCTGCATCGGCGGCATCGGCCTCTGGCTGTTCCTGCGAAACGGCATGTCAAATTATCTGTTTTTCCGCCTGCCGTTTGCATTTCTTGACTACGAGAAGGCCGGATGGCTGGTGTTTCTTGAAAATCTGCTGATGCTTTCTTTCTGGGCCTTTATCGGAACCCAGACGGCCCTGGTCTGCAGGAAAGCAGCCAGAAAGGCAGAAGCGAAAGGAGACTCTGCACTTTAGATGATGTAACATCCTGGCTTGAGGCCAATGGAACCAAGAAAGATTAGGAGGTCTGTATGAAGATCATTGTGCTTATGGGAAGCCCGAACCGGAACGGTTCGACAGGCATCCTTGTAGATAATTTCATCCTGATAATGTTATGGAAATCCTCTGGAGAGTATAGTCCTCTTCGGAGGATTGTTTATGTAATATCATGAACAGGCCAAATCATTACAATCTATAATGAGTAAACTAGAAGTGGGAGAAAGGGAAGTGGACAAAACTGCTTTTCGGGTAGTTGAGTTGATAAAAATGCTCTCTGTAATGCCTGCATGGTAGAAAAGTTCAAAGGAGCGTGCTATACTTTATATAAACATTGATTATATCCCTCGATCGAGATGCTGAAACAACGGTAATCGTGACTACATTTTTTGAGAGAGACCAAAGCAGGTTACTTGTGTCATTAGCACCATGGGAACTTTGGTAAGATTTACAAGAACCTTGAATTCGGGTTCTGAGGAGGGGCATGGAATAGAGGAGGTAGCACAATGGAGGATAATAAGACACAGTTCAGGCCTTCTGTTGAAAAGAGATACATACTTCTGATTGAAGATGAGCTCATTAATCAGGAGATTCTGAAAATGTATATAAATGAGGATTACGAAGTCCTTTCTGCTTTTAATGGAGCTGAAGCGATAAGCATCCTGCAAAGTCAGTATGATCTGATCAGCCTGATTCTTCTGGATCTGAATCTGCCGGATGTTCATGGACTGGACTTGCTGCGTGAGATTAAGTCCGATTCGCGCTATGCCCGTATCCCCGTGATTGTTATGACTGCAGATAGTGAGGCTGAGGTAGAGTGTCTGACTTTGGGCGCTATCGATTTTATTCCCAAGCCTTATCCCCAGCAGAAGGTGGTCCTTGCCCGTATTCTGCGTACGATAGAGCTCTCTGAGGACAGGGATATCCTTCGGTGGACAGAACGTGACCAGTTGACAGGCCTTTATAATAAACAGTTCTTTTACCGTTATGCTATTCAGATGGACCTTTACCATAAAGAAGCCCCTACGGATGCCATATTGATGAATATCAATCATTTTCATACTATCAATGATCGTTATGGCAAAAATTATGGGGACCAGATCTTAAGACACATAGGCAATAATATTCTTAATGCTGTTCAGAAGTCAGGAGGTATTGCCTGCAGGAGCGAAGCAGATACTTTTATGATCTATTGTCCCCACCGGGATGATTATGAGGATCTGCTTGAAGAAGTATCCGTTTTTTCTGAAGAGGGGGCCGAGCGTGAGAACCGGATCCACCTTAGGATGGGAGTTTATTCCTGCGCCGATAAGGAACTTGATATAGAGAGGCGTTTTGACCGTGCCAAGCTGTCCTCGGATAAGGTAAAGGGCAGCTTCACCAGAGCCATCGGCATATATGATGATTCCATGCATGAGGAAGAGCTTCTTGCAGAGAGGCTGATTGAAGGCTTCCAGGCGGCGCTCCGTGAAAAACAGTTCATGGTCTACTACCAGCCTAAAGTAAATGTTAGTGCGGAGGAGCCGTTTTTGAGCAGTGCGGAGGCTCTGGTTCGCTGGCAGCATCCTGAGCTGGGGCTGGTAAGTCCCGCTACTTTTATTCCCCTTTTTGAGCAAAACGGTTTGATTCAGACCCTGGATCATTATGTATGGGAGGAAGTTGCTGATCAGATCAGAGATTGGAAGGACCGACATAATATTACGCTTCCTGTTTCGGTCAATGTCTCCAGGATTGATATGCATGACCCGGATCTGGTCGGTAAATTGCAGCAGCTTATAGAAAAAAACGGCCTCGCCTATCAAGATCTTTTGCTGGAGATTACGGAATCGGCTTACACGGAGGATTCCGATCAAATGATCGAGAAGGTGAAGCAGCTTCGCAAGATCGGCTTTCAAATAGAGATGGATGATTTCGGGTCAGGATATTCTTCGTTGAATATGTTGTCGACCCTTCCTATCGATGCTTTGAAGCTGGATATGCAATTTATCAGGAACGCTTTCAAGGAAAGAAAAGATACTCGTCTCCTTGAGACCATGATTCAGCTGGCCGAGGCCTTTGAGGTGCCAACGGTGGCTGAGGGTGTGGAGACAGCGGAGCAGGCTTTCACCTTAAAGGCTATGGGATGCGACATCATACAGGGCTACTATTTCTCCCCTCCGCTTCCTGCAGGGGACTTTGAACAATATCTTCTGGAGAACAGGCCGCAGAAGGTGGATACTGCCGAAAAAGTGTCCAAACCCAGAAGGGATAAATTTACTTATAAAGCTCTTCATGACTCTCTGACCGGTCTCTATAATTATAGTGCCTTTGATATTCTCTTTCATGATTCCGACCATGACCACATTGCTGTTCTTGTTGCTGACATCGATCGCTACGGGGAGCTTAGAAGCATTCATGGTCAGGACTATGCCGACCGGGTTGTCCTGCGGGTTGCCGAGGTGCTTCGGAATAGCTTTCGGTCTGTCGACCATATCTGCCGGCTCCAGGAGGATGAATTTACTGTGATTATGACCCGGGTGACCAGCGACGGAAAAGACCTGGTTTTCAATAAGATTGAGCAGTTGAGCCGGGAGCTTCGCAGGGAAGTAGAAGGCATGGAAGCTATAACGCTTAGCATAGGCGTTGCTTTTTCCGATAGAGAGATGCCTGGAGGGGATGTTTTCCAGGATGCGGATACGGCACTGAAACGGCTTAAAGACATGCGCAAGACAGGCTATGCCGTCTTTTGATAATTAACATGCCGGCTTTGCCGGCACCCCGAGATCCGGATGGAGTCCTTTTGGAAATACATGAATGAGAAGGATGCTTTCATTTTTAGATTTCGTGAAAAAGAAAACCCCCAAGATCATTTTCACAAACAATCTTGGGGGTGAATGGAAATCGAGGCGACGGGACTCGAACCCACGGCCTCTGCGTCCCGAACGCAGCGCTCTACCAAACTGAGCCACGCCTCGTTGCCACGAATGATATAGTAACAAAAACATTTATGATTGTCAAGGTTAGATTTCGATTTCTTGCCTGAACAATAACACATCGGAGTTGATCATATGAAAAGAAACAGATTTCAGGGAATATTGGAGAAGAGATGGTTCGCCTATACGCTGGCGGCCTGTTCTGCCGTGCTCCTCTATATGGTATTATCCAAGTTTCAGTCCATATCAGCACGGTTTGATGACCTGCTGGCTTTTCTCAGGCCGGTTATCATCGGAGTAGCGATCGCCTATCTGCTGAATCCTTTGGTGAATTTTTTTGACCAGTTTATCAAGACAAAACTGACCCGGAACGAAAAGTTAAGCCATACCCTGGCAGTGATAGCAGCGGTATTGCTGTTTATGTGTGTGATCACCATCATCTTTATGGCCCTGATCCCCTATCTGGTGAAGAATATAGCCTCTCTGGGAATTCATAGTGGTAATTATACAGTGATGATTGATAAGGGGCTGGATCTGCTGGAGGCTTTTTCCGAGAAAACCGGTCTTGATATGGATGAGATCATTGATACCGTGAGCCAGACATTGAACAAGAATGGCGGATTGGTCCCGAAGGGGATCAAGGCCGCCTGGGACACATCGGTCAGTGTGGGAGTGGCCATGGGCAATGCCCTGATCGGTTTTATCATTGCTATCTATTTTATGATGGATAAATGGCGGATCAGTAAGGCGATTGACAGACTGAGGCGGGCTGTCCTATCGGAGAATGTCTACCGAAGAAACAGCGCTTTCTGGAGCCATTGCAACAGTGTTTTTATCCGATACATCGGCTACAGTATGGTGGATGCCCTGATCATCGGATTAGCCAATATGTGTTTTATGTTGACATTTGGCATGCCTTATGTGGCTCTGGTGTCGGTTATCGTGGCCCTGACCAACCTCCTGCCAACCGTCGGTCCTCTGATAGGAGGTCTGATAGGAGGCCTGATTCTGGTTATTTATAAGCCGATAACCGCTTTGTGGTTTATTCTCTTTACCCTGTTTCTGCAGACGATTGATGGCTATGTGATCAAGCCCAGGCTTTTTGGTAATTCTTTGGGAATTCCGCCGGTTTTGACCTTGATCGCTATCATATTGGGAGGCAAGGCCTTCGGTATCATAGGAGTATTTTTGTCCATCCCGGTGACGTCAGTTTTGATTGATCTATACAATTCCAGTCTGCTGCCAAGGCTGGAGGCCCGCAAGAATAAAGCCGGACCGGCTCAGGGAGAAGAAGACAGGCAGCAGTAGTTATAATTAATTAATAATCGCCTGAAGCTGGAAGAGAAACATTCTTCTAACTTCAGGCGATTGCTTGTATATCTTAGTAAGATCATAGCAGGGAGTGATCCGGGGTGCTTTGGAACCCTTCATCTCCAGGATTACAAGATCAGATGAATTAAGAAGGCGGCGATCCAGGCCAGGACACATTGCCATATCACCATGAGCAGGGCCCAGCGGCTTCCAAGTTCCCGGCGCACGGAGGCGACAGCTGCTACACAGGGGGTATAGACCAGAGAGAAGACCAGGAGGGCGGCTGCGGTAGAGGCTGTCATCAGACCGGCAACTCCCTTTCCGAACAGGATCTGCAAGGTCGAGACAACACTTTCCTTAGCCAGAAAACCGCTGATCAAAGAGGTACAGATCCTCCAGTCTCCCAGGCCGGCCGGTTTCATGACGGGGACCAGCCATCCGGCAATTATGGCAAGGATACTGTCCTTTTGATTGGTTACTGTGTTGAAATGCAGGTCAAAATTTTGCAGGAGCCAGATGATGATAGTGGCCATCAGAATGATGGTAAAGGCCCGCTGAAGGAAATCCTTGGCTTTCTCCCACAGAAGCTGGATAACATTTCTGGCCCCGGGCATCCGGTAATTGGGCAGTTCCATGACAAAGGGGATGGGCTCACCTTTAAATAATACGCCTTTAAAGAAAAGAGCCATAAAAATCGCCAGCAGGATTCCCAGGAGATAGAGGCCGATCATGATCAGAGCCTGGTATCTGGGAAAGAAAGCATTGACAAAGAAGGCGTATATAGGGATCTTGGCGCTGCAGCTCATAAAGGGCGTTAACAGGATCGTCATCTTTCTGTCCCTTTCGGATGGCAGAGTTCTGGTGGACATCACCGCCGGAACCGTACATCCGAAGCCGATCAGCATGGGGACTATGCTTCGTCCGGAGAGACCGATTCTTCGAAGAATCTTATCCATGAAAAAGGCAACCCTTGCGATATAACCGCTGTCTTCCAGGATAGACAGGAAGAAAAACATGGTAACAATGATAGGAAGGAAACTCAGTACGCTGCCGACTCCTGCAAAAATCCCGTCGATGATGAGACCGTGCAGGGCCTGGTTGACATGGGCAGCGGTCAGAGCCTTGTCTACTACAGCGGAAAGATTATCCACCCCTATCTCCAGAAGCTCCTGGAAAAAACTGCCTATAACATTAAATGAAAGCCAGAATACAGCCCCCATGATCATGATAAACACAGGGATAGCAGTCCATTTGCCGGTCAGAATCCGGTCAATTTTTTCGCTTCGTATGCTTTCCCGGCTTTTTGCGGGTTTGTGGACACAAGCGGAAGAGACTTTGGTAATAAAGGCATAACGCATATCCGCTATGGCAGCGCTCCGGTCCAGGTCTCTTTCCTTTTCCATCTGCAGGATAATGTGTTCCATGGTTTCAAGTTCGTTCTGGTCTAGTTTAAGCTGGTCCCTGATCAGGGGATCACCTTCGATAACCTTGCTGGCGGAGAATCGGCGGGGAAGTCCTGCCTCTGTGGCATGGTCTTCGATCAGGTGGGTAATGGCATGCAAACCACGATGAACGGCGCCGCCATGGTCATTTTCATCGCAGAAATCCTGGCGGAGGGGTTTTTCCTGATAATAGGCCACATGGACCGCATGCTCGATCAGTTCGTTGATACCCTGATTTTTAGCAGCGGAGATGGGAACCACAGGGACGCCAAGAAGGGCCTCCATCTGGTTTACATCGATGGTTCCGCCATTTGCCGTGATCTCATCCATCATATTGAGGGCAATTACCATAGGGGTATTCATCTCCAGCAGCTGCATGGTCAGGTAGAGATTTCGTTCGATGTTGGTGGCATCGACAATATTAATGATGGCTTTGGGTTTCTCTTTTAATACAAAATCTCTGGAGATCAGTTCTTCACTGCTGTAGGGGGACATGGAGTAGATTCCGGGAAGGTCTGTCACCAGAGTATTGGAATAACCCCGGATGACCCCGTCCTTCCGGTCAACCGTGACGCCGGGGAAGTTGCCCACATGCTGGTTGGCTCCGGTCAGCTGGTTAAAGAGGGTTGTCTTACCACTATTCTGGTTTCCTACCAGAGC
>CAMOVS010000051.1 GCA_946627575.1 uncultured Lachnospiraceae bacterium | reverse complement strand
CCGCCTGAAACGGACCGGCGTCTTCTGCCACGCTCCACAAGTTCGACATCCGGCTCGGTGGCATCAATAGCCGCTATGATCTCCGGCAGCCTGGCTTCCGGATCCTCTGCGGAAAAACGAAGCTGCTTGGTAGCATAGGTCACGGATACCTCTTCAAGTCCTTCGATCTTCTGAAGCCGGTTCTCAATTCTGGCTGCGCAGTTCGCGCAATCCAGACCTTCCAGGATATATACCTTTCTCTGCATATCTGACTTCCTTTCCGATGAAAGAATAAACAAACAAAATCTCTTAACGGTTGAACAGTTGAACATCCATTCAACCGTTATGATATTATAATATTCTGTCTTAACCCATTTGTCAATACATTCTTAAGCAATAAACCGTATCCGGGCGCTTCCGGCACCAGATAGGTGCATAAAGTGTTAGAGTCAATCACCTTTAGCCGGTTCAAAACAGACTTCGAACCTTTTTGGGCATAAACTTCCTGTAAGCCAGAATCAGCAGTACCATGGCACAGGTCCAGGATATGGGATAGCAGAAAGCGACGCCTCTGACATTGTGATATACATGCATAAAGTGAAAGAGTACCATGACCCTGACACCGCAATAACTGAAGATCACGATTGCCATAGGATAGATCGCTTTGCCGAAACTGCGCATATTACTGCTGAGGATCTCTATGACGGTCCCCATAAAGTACAGAGGATAAGTGACTCTCATCTCCTGCACAGTCAAAGCCGCTACTGCAGGATCCCGAGTGAACACACCTACGATCAGCGGAGCCAGAAGGAGCAGAAGCATGGCCTCAGCAAAAGTAAAGAGAGAACCGCCAAAGATCGTAATACGATTTCCTTTCCGTATACGATCCCATTTCCCCGCTCCGTAATTCTGACTGACAAAGGATACCGAAGCCTGTCCAAGAGCCAGAAGAGGCAGCCAGAGCATATTTTCCGCTTTGAAATAAACGGTAAAAGAGGCGATTTCTTTGACGCCTAACGTGTTGATCTGCGATTGAATGATGATATTGGATAGAGTAATAATAATGGACTGAATTCCTGAAGGGACTCCCACCTTCAGCACTTTCTTTAACTCACCCGCATCAAAGACTCTTGAGAACAAATGAAGCCGGTAATCCTCATTCATTTTCATCAGATATCCGATGACACATACCGCCGCAAAGGTCTGGGACAAAACGGTGGCAATGGCGGTGCCCTCCACACCCATGTGCAGATAGGCTATGAAGAAATAATCCGCTGCAATATTCAGAAGTCCTCCGGCAAGCTGCAGGAGCATGGGCGTTCTGGAGTCTCCCATGGCACGGATAATCCCACTGAGCAGGTTGTATAGAACGACCGATGCCATGCTGAGAACATAGATCCGCAGGTAGCGGATAGCCAGTCCGTAGATTTTGTCCGGTGTCCCCATCCATCTAAGAAAGAATGGAGCGAAAAGCTCGGCAAAAAGCACCAGCAGAACACCCCCAAAAAAGCCGGCAAGAAAAAGGGTATGAATCAGCTTTCTCAGCTTCTCATGGTCACCGGCTCCAAAATAGCGGGCGGTTATGACATTGGTTCCTACAGCCATGCCGGTGAAGAATCCGACCAGGCAGGTGATCAGCAGATCACTGGCCCCGATGGAGGCCGCCGATTCCGTTCCCAGAAACTGACCTACAAAGATCAGATCCACCGTACTATAAAGCAGCTGAATCAGACTGCTGCCCAACAAAGGCAGGGCAAAAAGAATAATCCGGCCAAGGATGGGCCCTCGGGTCAGATCCCGGTAATTAGTGCGTGTGGTCATAGGTCGTCTTTTCTCCATCATTATGAATGTGCTCGGGGGCTTTATCCTGATGATGGACATGATCGTGATCATGATGAGGAAGATCATGCCCGTGGTTATGGTCATGTTCCACGCAATCTTCGTAATGCCCGTAGGTAATCAGGGGGGTATCTTTAGGCAAAGAATACGATACCGTCTGATAAATGATGATAACATCCTCCGGAGCCCGGATCTCCTCGATCACATTACCCAGATAATCCCGGATCAGGCCCAGCCTTTCTCCGGCCTGGGCCACATCTCCGGCCTTCTTTTCGGGAAACCAGCAGCCCTCCACATGGGCATTAATATAATGCACATGGTCAAGTCGCCGGGGGATGGTCCGCTGAAGAATTCGTCCGAACTTCTCCTGGCTGATAACCCCGATTCTCTTTAATATATTGCGAACGTCACGACAGGTGTCTCTGACTTCATGATCGTCCCACTGACCCATCCGGCCCCGCTCCAGCAAAACCGATGGAATCCCCAGACTGCCGGCCCAATTGTAGGCCCCTCCATCTCCGCTTTCTGACTGAACATAGTAGGGGACATCGGCAGCCAGAGCCATCTCCTCCGCCTTGCTCACAGTCTCTTCCGGGGCATTCCCGACTGCATAGATGTAAGGCACCAGATCTTCAAACCAGTCGCCGCAATGGAGATCAATATAATAATCAATGCGCGAGAAGATCTCCTTCTCCATGAAATAAGCCAGCTTGTCCGCATATGTTCCGTCCGGATTCCCGGGGAAAACCCTGTTAAGATTCTTTCCGTCATCTGCGCAGACACTGATGGTCCTGGCCTTAAAGCCGTTCACATTCACCAGGTGAATGATAATCAGTTTTCCGGACACATCCTGGGGCTTCAGCTCGGATGCCAGCCGGGTGGCAGCTTCGATCCCTACATATTCCGCATTGTGTATTCCCCCATCAATCAGGACAACAGGTCCGTCCTGACAGCCATTGATCAGGGTGCAGGGCAGCTTGTCTTTATCAGTAAAAGGGAGATCCAGATAAGCCTGGACCTTCTGTCCCTTCTCAACCGTCATATTACATAATGTAAAACTCATGATATCCTCACCTTTCCCTCTCCCAAACAGGATTTGGGGAGTTATCAATCTTCCTTTAATATATGGTAATCTTATTGGTACATATGGCAGGCCACCTGATGCCCCTCTTCCAGATCAACCAACATAGGATGATCTTCCTTGCACCTGGGGGAGCAATGTTCGCACCGATCCTGGAAAGGACATCCCGGAGGAACGTCCAAAGGACTAGGCGCTTCACTTTCTATGCTTTCGATCTTTTTGGAAAAATCCATATTCAGATCGAAAATCGCCCCCATTAAAGCCTTTGTATAAGGATGCCGGGCCTTCTTCTCCAGATCCTCCGCCGGGAGAACTTCTACGATATTGCCCAGGTACATAACGGCGATCTGGTGGGCAAAGGATTGGATCAGCCCCAGATCATGGGCGATGAAACCGATCGTAATGTTCTTCTTTTTCTGAAGACCTACGATCAGCTCAATAATAGTTTTCTGCACAGATACATCCAGGGCGCATGTAGCCTCGTCCATAACAATGATTTCCGGTTCCAGGGCAATGGCTCTTGCGATGGCAACCCGCTGTCTCTGTCCTCCGCTCATGTTATGGGGATAACGGTCGGCAAAGTCCTCTGGCAGGTCTACCATAGTCAAAAATTCTTTGGCTACTTTATCTTTTTCGGAAGCCTTGATCCTGCCGAAATTGAGAAGGGGTTCACAGATGATATCCCGAATCTTCATCTTGGGATTAAAGGACCCGGAAGGATCCTGGAAAACCATCTGGATATTTTGCCGGTTCTGTCTCAGTTCCTCCCCCTTTAGCTTGGTAATGTCCTTCCCCCTGTAAATAATTTCCCCTTCGGAAGGCCTGTCCAGCGAAACCAGAAACCTCATAAAGGTGCTTTTTCCGCACCCGGACTCGCCAACCAGCCCTAAGGTCTTTCCCCTGTACATCTTCAGGTTGACATCATTGCAGGCCAGAAGGGTGCGGCCTCCCGATGCAGGGAATCTCCTTGTCACATGCCTGGCTTCCAGAATCATATCTTTCTCATCAAACATAACGCACACCTCCCAGGGACGGAACGGCATCCAGCAGCATCCTGGTGTAATCATTCTGAGACCCATGAAGAATATGATCACGGTCTCCTTCATCTTCAATGACGCCGTCTTTCATCACAATCAGATAATCGGACATATAAGCTGCTACCCCCAGATTGTGGGTTACTACGATAATATTTGTGCCAAAGTCATCCCGAAGCTCCATAAACTGGCGGATGATCTGGGCCTGGGTCGTAACATCCAGAGCACTGGTCGGCTCATCGGCCAGGAGAAGTTTGGGCTCATAGGTCATTCCCATGGCGATGCCTACCCGCTGCCTCATACCGCCGGACAATTGGAAGGGATAGCTTCTCATAATATTGTCCCCGCTGGGCAGCCGCATCCGCTCCAGCATCCTCACCGCCTTATCCCAGGCATCTTTTTTACTAATATCCTTTTCATGGGTACGGATATACTCTATATAAGAGGCGCCGATCTTCCGGGTCGGATTCATCATGGCGCCGGAGTCCTGAAAGATCATAGAGATCTCCGTCCCCCGAAGCTTGCGCCACTCTTCCTTGGACTTGCCCAGAAGGGATTTTCCTTCAAAAAGGATATCCCCCTTCGTCACTTTGCCTCCGCCGGGCAGAAGACCCAGGACAGCCCGGATCACCGTGGTCTTTCCGCTGCCGGATTCGCCGACGATACTGCAGATTTGTCCCGGTTCCATCGTCAGGTTAAAGTCTTTCACGACCTCTCGGTCACCGTAGGAGATGGTGGCCTTCTTAATCTCTAATAATGCCATAAATCATCCCCTCCTTACTCGGTTTTCGGATCCAGAATATCACGCAGGCCGTCACCCAGCATGTTGAAAACAACGACAGTAACAAATATCGCTAATCCCGGAAAAACCATCAGCCAGGGAGCTGACTGCATATAGGCCCGTCCTTCGGAAAGCATCAGCCCCCACTCCGGACTAGGCGGCACAGCGCCAAATCCAAGGAAAGACAGGGCGGCCAGTTCCAACATCATGCTTCCGATATCCGTCGCCGCTGTGATTACCAAAGTGGGCAGGGCATTGGGCAGCATATAACGATATAACATATAGAAGGTTTTCGATCCGGTTACGATGGCTGCATCCACATAGTCCCGGTGCCGGATCTTCATAACCAGACTTCGGGCCAGACGGGCGTATTTGGGCCAGGTAACCAGAGCGATAGCCAACACAGCGTTCCTCACACTGGCTCCCATGATACCGGCTACAGCAAGGGCAAGGACCAGGCCGGGGAAGGCGATCATCATATCAGCAATACGCATGATTACGATATCCACGATACCGCCAAAATATCCGGCAACAATACCCAGGATCAGGCCCACGACAAAGACAAGGGCCACGATGGCAAAGGAGGCCACCAGGGAAGTCCGGGCTCCGTAAATCACCCGGGCGTATATATCTCTTCCCATTTTATCTGTGCCAAAAATATGACCGGGTCCCGGAGGTTCAATGGCCTGGGACAGGTCACCGGCCGTCGGGTCGACCCCGCCGGATACGACCGGGGCAAAGATAGCTGCCAGAATAATCAGAATCGCCAGAACACCAAAGATTGTAAAGGTTTTATTTTTCAGGAAAAAATTCTCTTTTTTCATCATATCACCCCTTCAATCTCATACGCGGATCTACAAAATAGTAGGAAAGATCAACCAGCAGATTGATTACCATGTAGATCAGGGCGATCCAGAGGACATATCCCTGAATCAGATAATAGTCACAGGAAGTGATGGCCGACACCGCCAGATTGCCCAGACCGGGATAGGAAAATATAACTTCCACAACCGAGGTTCCACCCAGCAAGGATCCTATGGAAAGACCCAGCATGGTGATCAGTGGCAGCAAAGAATTGGGAAATACATTAAACCAGAGCACCTTCCAGAACTTGACGCCTCTGGCCAAAGCCCCGGTTACATAATCCGATGACAGTTCTTCCAGAACCGCCGTCCTCACCTGCCGTGTGTATTTGGAGGACATGGCGATCGCCAGGGTCAACGAAGGCAATACCATGCTCCTGAAATCTCCGCTGGAAGATATAACAGGAAATAAGGTGATCTTCACACAGAAAACCAGCATCAGAAGGAGGCCGACCCAGAAATTGGGCAGAGATATGCCGAGAAAGGTAATACCCCGGACCAGATAATCAATCCAGGAATCCTTATAAACGGCAGACAACATGCCCAAAGGAACAGCCATAATCAACATCAGCACAACCGAAAAAATAGTCAGCTTCAAGGTCGGCCACAGGCGGGCGGCCAGCAAGGTAACTACCGGTTTATTCAACATATAGGAATTGCCAAAATCTCCATGCAGACAATTGCCGACCCAGCGGAAATACTGGGTAAAAAAGGGATCATTCAGACCCATCTCCTGCCGGATCTCCTGAATCGCCTCCTCGGTCGGCATGGTACCGGAAGCCGTCATCATATGCCGGACCGGGTCGCCCGGCGAGACATAGGTCAGCAGGAAGGTCAGAAAGCTGATGCCGATCAGGACAACAACGATCTGAAGCATTCTGGAGATCAATTGTTTCTTACTCAAGGAATTCTCCTCTCTTTCCAGTGAAAAAGATCTGCCCCGGTACAAGCCGGACGGACAGTTCATAATATCTGTAAAAGAGGGCACAGCATAAGGCTGTACCCTCCCAACACGAATCACTCATACGAATTATTTAGATAGAATGGCAAGGCATTCAGCAAATCAAATTATCAAAAGTTCACTGCCAACTGCAGCTTCATCTATTATTTGGCCGGTGTAATCTCAGTTGTAAGCCAGTAATAGTCTGCCGTATGGATATGGGCAAATCCAACATTCTTGGAGTAGATCATGGAACTATTATAGTACCCGTCAACTACTGCTACCGCATCATCGATAAGAATCTGCTGCATCTGCTGGATCAGTTCAGCTCTCTTATCTGCATCCGCAGTCTTAAGAAGCTCATCATAGAGGGCATCGTATTCTTTATTGGAATATCCGCAATAGTTGGGACCAACAGCCTGACCTTTGTCATCAAGCTCACTGGTGTACCAGTTCTTCATAAACTCCGTCGGATCTCCGTTACCCACTGTAATCCAGTTATTATTGTTAAGGTCATACTCACCGGAAACCAGCTTGCTCCACTGGTCATCGGAGCTGCCGTAATCTGCCGTCACGCCAATGCCGATCTCTTTCAGATACTGGGCATGAGCATCGGAAAAGTCATTTAAAGACCTGTTCTCATAGGAGACATATCTAAGATTGATGTTCTTGCCATCCAGCTCGCGGATGCCATCTCCGTCATTGTCCACGATGCCTGCATCATCCAGAAGCTTCTTGGCTCCTTCTACGTCATAGGCATAAGGATTGTTCAGCTTGTCATAGCCATAGGAAAGTGTAGACGGAAGTACGGAATAACCTGCAGTATAGAGACCGTTAATAGTCTTGGATGTGCAGATCTCATCGTAGTTAATACCCATAAGAACAGCTTTACGAAGTTCCTTGTTGCCGAGCACACCATTCATATTCATCCAGGAGAAACCGGTACGGACGCCGGATGCGATATCTACGG
>CAMOVS010000050.1 GCA_946627575.1 uncultured Lachnospiraceae bacterium | reverse complement strand
CTACTCCCAGCAGCGTTCCTTATCCTATGATTCATGCCGGGGATGTGATCGTATCGGATGTGGATGGTAATATTATAGAAGGAAAGGGCAAGGTGTCTAGTGAGTGGAATGTACAGAGGGATATATACAAAAGCAGGGAGGATATTCATGCCCTTGTTCATACTCATTCCCGCTTTTCCACAACCATTTCTTCTCTGCATATTGATCTGCCGGCGGCGAGTTTTTCCTTGTGTTATGCCGGTACGGGTCTGGTAAAGTGCGCAGGCTATCATTTATTTTACTCTCAGGATCTTGCGGATGATATCCTTGATAAGCTTGAGGGGAGTAAGGCGGTTCTTATGGCCAACCATGGTATGCTGGCTACTGGTAAAGATCTTAAGGAAGCCTATAATCTGGCCCAGGAAATTGAATTCTGCGCAGAAGTTTATTGGAGGGCCAGTTGCATCGGTCAGCCTTATGTGCTGAGTGAGAAGGAGGCTGAGCTGCAGATCCGGGAGTTGTATGATTATAGTCATGTGAACGATAATAAATGATGGATCTCTGAAATATGTAATAATAGGAGTACTGTAATGTATAATAAGAATAGTAATCATAATAAATCTATTATTATGACTATGAGTAATCAAGATAAGGAAAGGGCTCTGCAAAAAGAAAACAGATTAAAAACCTATCTTAAAAAATTGGGAAGCGTTGCAGTTGCCTTTTCCGGGGGAGTGGATTCTACTTATCTCATGAAAATAGCCCATGATACGCTGGACAGTGGAGCTGTTGCTGTAACGGCCTCTCTTCATTCATTTCCGGAGAGGGAGCGCTGTGATGCGGAGGAATTCTGCCAAGAGCAGGGGATAAGGCAGATAATCGTTGAGATTGATGAGCTTTCGGTGGAAGGCTTCCGAAAGAATCCCCCGGACCGATGCTATCATTGTAAGAAGCATATCTTCAGCCGGATCATTGAGACAGCAGATAAGGAGGGCATCTCTTATGTAGCTGACGGATCTAATATAGATGATGATAAGGATTACCGGCCCGGCCATAAAGCGATCCTGGAGCTTGGCGTAGTGAGCCCCTTGCGTAAGGCAGGTTTGACCAAAGCTGAGATACGTTTTTTGTCTGAAAGAAAAAACCTGTCGACCTGGGATAAACCTTCCATGGCCTGCCTGGCCAGCCGCTTTGTATATGGCGAAGAGATTACTTTAGAGAAGCTTACCATGGTAGATCAGGCGGAAAAACTCCTGAAGGAAATGGGATTTTCCCAGTATAGGGTCCGTATTCATGGAACCATGGCCCGGATTGAGATTCCCGTAGATGAGATCAGCATGGCTGTGAAGGAGGAGAATCGGATTCGTATTCTTAAAGAACTTAAAGATCTGGGATTCTCTTATGTAAGTCTGGACCTGGAGGGTTTTCGCAGCGGGAGTATGAATGATGGATGGAGAGGCCGTGAATAGTACTGTGGGCACTCTATCATGAAACAAAAAGAGTAATTCTGTTACTTGAAAAAATAAAAAAAGGTTGTACAAAAAGTTATTGACAGGTATATACAAGTATGATAGTATACGGACAGAGCCAAAGTAACCACATTGAAAAACAAAACATATATGAATAATCAGGAGGGAATAAAATGATTAATGTGAACCTGACTTCACTTGGACTGGAAGCTGTCAGAGGCGAGGAAGCATTTGTTGAGCGTGTGAAAGATATGCCCATCAGCATGGAGGACTATAAGGATCTTACTCAGATCGCTAAGTTTGTTGGCGTAACAGACCAGTTTAAGGATGTTATTGCTACATTTGACGTACCGGAAGGGGAGACACCTGCCGGCTTCAAGAGAGAGATTACCCTGGACAAGGATCAGGTTCTCAGAGTAGATCTTGTACGTGATATTTCCTATGATAAGAATGGTATCGAGCGTCCTACCAACGTTCTTTTCTCCGCAGACAGTGCGAATCCTTATGAAGTTGAGCCGATCAGCCCGCTGATCTCCAACCTGACCTGTAATCCCGGAATCATCTATGATCTTTTCATCAACAATCCGAATGCCAACGTTGGAAATAAATATAAGACCCGTGATGAGGTTATGGCAGAGATCGCAAGGATCCTTGGACCCGGATGTGATATCAGTGTTGAGCTGAACAACCCCTTCGAGTCTGATTTTAACAAGATTCTGGAAGAGGTTCAGAAGTTCGAGGAGATGTTCTCCAAGTATCGTCTGGTTGTTAAGGTTCCCCACACAGGTGCTGTAACACCTGAGAATGTTGGACAGCTCCTTACCGGCAACAAGAAGCTGGATGCAAGATTTGATAATGTTGGCACAGCCAATGCTCTTCGTGGACACAACCTTGCCCTCAAGCTTCAGCAGCTTGGATACCGTGTGAACTTCACACTGATGTTTGAGCCATTCCAGACTCTGATGGCTCTTCAGGCAAGACCCTACTTTATCAATACCTTCTTAAGACATCGTCTGGTGCAGTCCACTAACATCCAGAAGTTCGTCAACCAGTTTGAGGCTTCCAATGATACCAAGGCTCTTGAGAGTCTGAGAGACTACTTTATCGCCAACGATTACTACACAGAGGCTGATAAGGATATGCCGCTGGCTGAGGTTCTTAAGTTTGGTAAGGATATCATTAAGTATCGTCACTTTGAAGATGCACAGGGCAGCGATGGTCTTGACGGAATGCGTCATAACCTCCGCGTTCTTAAGAACAGCAACCTTAAGGATACCCGCCTGATCGTTTGCTCCATGGAAGGACCTTACAACTATCCGGATATCGACAAGCTGCTTGCTGAGCCTGAGTTCGTAGATATGAACAAGAAGGTTGTCATCACAGCTGAGCCCAACTACCTGGCAAGATTCACATCGACCAACCAGGTAATCAGCTATCAGAGAAGATTCATGAACGCCGCTAACGGCCAGAAATAATCAGAATGATACGGTCATACGGTGATATGACTGAGCGATAATTGATACAATCAGTAATCCCTTTCATATTCATATATGGAAGGGATTATTTTTTGCAATGATTCCTCTTATGCCGCTGTGGATTCAATAGTTCATGCACAGACAAGCTGACGGAATTCATTGTAAGAAGAAAGTAATAGTATGAAAAGGAGAAAAAGCAGAATGAATAAAGAAATGCTGCAGAAGACAGCCAATCAGATTCGAAAGGATATTGTGACCGCTGTTTACTCTGCTAAATCAGGACATCCGGGCGGTTCTCTTTCCGCAGCGGATGTGATGACATACCTGTATTTTGAAGAAATGAATGTGGATCCTAAGAATCCTGACAAGGCAGACAGGGATCGTTTTGTGTTGTCCAAGGGTCACAATGCTCCTGCCCTTTATTCCTGTCTGGCTGAGAAGGGTTATTTTCCGGTAGAGGATCTTAAGACCCTCCGTCATACAGGTTCCTATCTTCAGGGACATCCGGATATGAAGCATATACCCGGTGTTGATATGACCAGCGGATCCCTGGGACAGGGAATCTCCGCAGCGGTTGGCATGGCGCTGAGCGCCAAACTCTTTAATGAGGATTACAGGGTATTTACCCTTTTGGGAGATGGAGAGATCCAGGAAGGCCAGGTGTGGGAGGCGGCCATGTTCGCCGGAGCCAAGAAGCTGGACAATCTGATTGTTATCGTGGATAATAATGGGCTGCAGATTGATGGAAAGATTGATGATGTATGTTCACCTTATCCGATCATCGATAAGTTCGCTGCTTTTAACTTTAAGGTGATTGCCGTAGAAGACGGAAATGATTTTGACCAGCTGGATAAGGCTTTTAATGAGGCCCGTTTAACGGATGGTCAGCCGGTGGCCATTGTCATGAAGACTGTGAAAGGAAAAGGAGTTTCTTTTATGGAAGACCAGGCAGGATGGCATGGAAAGGCTCCCAATGATGATGAGTACAAGCAGGCTATGGAAGAATTAGAGAAAGCAGGTGAGGCGTGATGGCAGGAAAGAAGATTGCAACCAGAGAAAGTTATGGTAATGCTCTGAAGGAGCTGGGTGAGAAGTATCAGGATCTTGTAGTACTGGACGCCGATCTGGCAGGGGCTACCAAGACCAGTACCTTCCAGAAAGCCTTTCCGGACCGCCACATCGATTGTGGTATCGCTGAGGGAAATATGATGGGTATTGCGGCAGGTATTGCGACAACCGGTAAAGTACCCTTTGCCAGCACCTTTGCTATGTTTGCCGCAGGAAGAGCTTTCGAACAGATCCGTAATTCCATCGGATATCCTCACCTGAATGTTAAGATTGGCGCTACCCATGCCGGTATCTCTGTAGGGGAGGACGGGGCAACCCACCAGTGTAACGAAGACATCGCCCTCATGAGAGTGATTCCCGGTATGACTGTTATTTGCCCGGCAGATGATGTGGAAGCAAAGGCGGCCGTTGAGGCAGCCTACCTCCATGATGGTCCTGTCTACCTTCGCTTTGGAAGATTGGCTGTTCCGGTTATAAATGATGAAGAAAGCTATCATTTTGAGATTGGCAAGGGAATCACCCTGAAAGAAGGAAAGGATGTAACCCTGGTGGCAACAGGCCTCTGCGTCAGCGAGGCTCTTGAAGCAGCTTTGATGCTGGAAAAAGAAGGAATCGATGCAGAGGTCATTAACATCCATACCATCAAGCCGATTGATGAGGAACTGCTGGTTGCTTCCGCCGGTAAGACCGGCAAGGTTGTTACCATAGAAGAGCATTCCGTCCTGGGCGGTCTTGGCGGAGCTGTATCCGAGGTCCTCGGAACAAAATGTCCGGTTCCCACCCTCCGGATCGGCATCGAGGATACCTTCGGCGAGTCCGGTCCTGCTGCGGAGCTGATTAAAAAATATGGTATCGATGCGGAGAGCATCTGCCGGAAGGTCAAAGAATTTGTGTAATATACTTAATTAAAACTACAGATCTTTTGGCAATAATACCTTGAGCTAATAGGATCCCCCGTGACCTGGCCTGTCTGGCTGCAGTTGCGGGGGATTGTTATTTAGTTATATAGATAATACAATTCAAGTATTGACATGTATATACAAGTATGATATACTCCTGTTATCGTGAGTGGTTTTACAGCATAGAGATAAGAAATATAAGAGACCGGAAAGAGAGGTAATAGGAAAATGGCTGATAAAAAACGAGTTGCTAACCTGAAGCTTCAGGCTGCGAAGTGCAGACAGAATGTGCTTCGGATGGTCAGGGCCGGAGGGCATGGCCATGTAGGAGGTGCTTTATCTTCTCTGGATATCGTCACAGCATTATATTTTGACAAGATGAATGTAGATCCGGAGAATCCGAAAATGGAGGACAGGGACCGTTTCCTTCTGTCTGCAGGACATAAATGCCTGGCCCAGTATGCAGTTCTTGCTGAGAAGGGTTTCTTTGATAAAGAAGTCCTTGATACTTACGGAAAGCTTGCTGCCAAGATTCCGGGGCATCCGGATATGCATAAGCTCCCGGGAGTAGAAGCAAACACAGGAGCACTCGGACACGGCATGTCTATCGCCAACGGAATGGCCATGGCCGGAAAGCTGGATGGAAAAGACTATAAAGTATATGCCATCACGGGTGATGGTGAGCTTCCGGAAGGATCCAACTGGGAAGCAGCTGTGGCAGCGGCCAAATTCGGTCTGGACAACCTGGTGGTATTTGTCGATAATAATGGTCTCCAGATCAGTGGAGATGTTACCAAGGTTATGGATATGCGTCCCATCGATGAGAAGTTTAAGGCATTTGGCTGGGCTGTTAAGTATATCGATGGAAATGATATGAACCAGATCCTTGATGCTCTGGACAGCATACCGGAGGAGAAAGGTAAGCCAACTATGATTTTGTGTGATACGGTGAAAGCCAAGGGTCTTTCATTTGGAGAGAATAAGGCAGGATTCCATTTCTGGAATGCTACGGAAGAGTTACTGGATCAGGCAGAGAAGGAGATGGCAGAGCTGGTAAGCAAACTTGAGAAGGAGAAGGAGGAACTGGTATAATGATCGGCGAATTAATGGATCCCAGAAAAACATTTGGAAAAGCAGTTACTGAAATTGCCAAAGAGAATAAAGACGTCGTAGTATTTTCCGCAGATAGCGGGAAGAGTTCCGGATTCGGTGATTTTATCGACCAGTTCCCGGAGAGATATTTTGAGTGTGGTATCATGGAGCAGGGTGCTGTCGGCATGGCAGCCGGTATGGCTACAGCAGGCAAGATCCCGGTATTCTGCGCTATCGCTCCCTTTGTAACCTGCCGTCCCTATGAGATGGTTAGAAATGATATGGGTTACATGAAGCAGAACGTTAAGCTTGTCGGAAGAAACTGCGGCATCACCTACTCTGACCTGGGCGTAACCCATCAGAGCCTGGATGACTTCGGTCTTATGAGACTGATTCCCGGCATGACCATCCTTGCTCCCCAGGATCCGGTGGAGATCGAGGAGGCCTGCAAGGCCATGATCGAGTACGAAGGACCTGTCTATATGAGGATAGGTAATCCTAAGATCCCGGTACTTTTCGAGAGAAAGCCCTTTGTTATTGGTAAGGGTGACATAATCCAGGATGGAGAAGATGTCACCATCATCACCACAGGTTCCTGCACCAAGGATGTCATAGAAGCCAATGAGATCCTTAAGGAAGCCGGCATTAAGGCTAAGATCATCGGTCTTCCCACCGTTCTTCCCCTGGATGAAGACCTGATCCGGGATGCCGCAGCAGAGACAAAGAAGGTAGTGACCGTGGAAGAGCATTATATCAATGGCGGTATGGGTTCCATGGTGACGGAACTCCTGTCAGATATGGATGGCGTGACAGTTAAGAGACTGGGCATTCCCAACATCTATGCTACCACCAGCAGCAATTATCAGGAACTTCTGGCTTATTATGATCTGGATGCAAAGGGCATAGCCAAATCGGTTAAAGCTTATCTTGGAAAATAATCAGATCAGGATAAACTGTTAAGAGTTGATCCAATACATAGAAAATAATAGATATGATATAAAAGAAGAAAAGGAGTTCATTATGAAAATAGTATTCGGATGTGATCCTAACGCAAGCAGCATGAAGTTAAAGCTGATGGATTATGTGAAAGAGCTGGGTCATGAGGTCGAGGACTTCGGCAGTGATGATCCGATCTATGCCAATGTAGCTATTAAAGTAGCTGAGGCCGTTGCAGCTAAGAAGTATGACAGGGGTATCCTGGTTTGCGGTACCGGCATCGGTGTTTCCATTGCAGCCAACAAGGTAAAAGGTGCTTATGCAGCATGTATCCACGATGTATACCAGGCACAGAGGGCTGAGCTCTCCAACCATGCCAATATCATTACCATGGGCGAGCAGGTTGTCGGTATCGAGCTGGCCAAGGTTATGGTAAAAGAATACCTTTCCGGAACCTTTGATATGAACGGAAGGTCTGTACCTAAGGTTCAGAGAATTGCGGATTATGAAGAAGAGGTCTATGCATAAGAATTGAAGGTCGTCCTGACGCTGAATGAAAGATGGCTGAGACCATTAAGTAAAGATAGCAGCATAGGATGGAATGGAATTGCAATAAAAGCAGGAGCAGCGGAAGTTAAGGAAAAACC
>CAMOVS010000049.1 GCA_946627575.1 uncultured Lachnospiraceae bacterium | reverse complement strand
AGATCTCCTTTTCATCCGAAAGGGTGATGATCTGCTGGATTTCCTCAAGGGAAAATCCGTAGCGTTTTAAGCGCTGGATATAGTTCATGGTGTCAATCTGCCCTGTTCCTCTATAGACTTCGGCTTTGCACCCTGATTTTGGACAAAAGAAAAGAGCCGATTTTCTCGACTCTTTTCAAATCTTCTACAATAATGTCAATCTTATTCTGCTGAAGATGTCACTTGTATTTTTATTTCAGATACGCTGAGAAAAAGTCTTGCAGCTTGTCAAAGGGGATCGCATCCTTTCCACCGCCATCATACAGATCAGTATGCACCGCATCAGGTATGATCATCAGCTCTTTGTTGTCCGCATATTTGCTGTCCTTGATCATGGCAGCATAAGCGTCTTTGCTGAAGTAACAGGAATGAGCCTTCTCACCGTGAATCAGAAGAACTGCACTTCTAATCTCATTGCTGTACTTCAGGATTGGCTGGTTCATGAAGGACTGGCATCCGATCACATTCCAGCCTTCATTGGAATTCAGCGATCTTGCATGGTATCCCCTTTCAGTCTTATAGTAATCGTGGTAGTCCTTAACAAAGAATGGCGCGTCCTCCGGAAGGGGATGGATTACACCGCCTGCACGCTGGTAGTCGCCATCTCTTAAGTCCGCCAGGCGCTGTGCACACATGGCTTTCTTCTTCTCATATCGTGCATCTTCACTATCTTCACTATCAAAGTATCCATTGGCATTTACACGGGTCATATCATACATGGTCGACGCTACAGTCGCCTTGATCCTTGTATCAAGAGCTGCCGTATTGATAGCCATACCGCCCCATCCGCAGATTCCGATGATACCGATACGATCCGGGTCAACCTGTGACTGCATTGAAAGAAAATCCACTGCTGCCATAAAATCTTCTGTATTGATATCCGGGGATGCCATATATCTTACATTGCCGCCGCTTTCTCCGGTAAAGGAGGGGTCAAATGCGAGTGTGAGATACCCTCGCTCAGCCATTGTCTGTGCATAGAGTCCGGAGCACTGTTCCTTCACTGCTCCGAAGGGTCCGGAAACGGCAATGGCTGGAAGCTTGCCTTCCCCATTCTTTGGTACATACATATCCGCAGCAAGGGTGATCCCGTATCGATTCACAAAAGTCACCTTGCTGTGATTTACCTTGTCACTCTGCTCAAAAGTCTTATCCCACTCTGTTACCAACTGTAATTCTTCTTTCTTCATCATGATCGGATACCTCCCAATGGTTTAATGGCTTGTCTGCAACTCTTTTTCTGTCTTACGGATCAGAAAGTCCAGACAATCGACCTTCCTTCCGCTCTCATGCAACTCATTCATGAGTCTGCATCGGTCTTTCTTCATTGTCCGCAGGGCGCCTTCTATATTTCCGGCTTCACACATCTCCATAATGTCCTTTGCCGCTTCCCTGCAGCACCCTGCATCGGACAGATTTTGCTTCAATTGTTCCAAATCCATAGCATTCCTCGTGTCTCATATCCTTTTTTCTTTACGATTCTTATCATAAAGGCTTGATAGAATTCTTGCTAATGGTTATAATGCATATCATGATATTCCATATATGCATATCATAGAGAATACGAAAGGAGCATATTCATGGAAATAAGAACCCTCAGATACTTCCTTGCCGTTGCCAGGGAAGAAAACATGACCCGTGCTGCGGAATTTCTGCATGTGACACAACCCACTCTTTCAAAGCAGCTGAAATCTCTGGAAAATGAACTGGGAAAGAAACTTTTTACCCGCCACAGCTTCAGTATCCGTCTTACGGATGAGGGAATGCTCCTAAGAAATCGTGCTGAAGATCTGGTCAGCATGGCGGATAAAATTGAGCAGGAATTCGTATCCCTTGATGACATCACCGGCGGAGAACTCTACCTGGGGCTTGCGGAGTCTTACCAAATCAAATACCTTGCAAAAGCCATAAAAGATTTCAAACGGCGATATCCCAATCTGCATTATCACATCACAAGCGGCGATACAGAGCAGATTGCTGACAAGCTGGACAAAGGACTGCTGGATTTCCTGGTTCTGGCAGAATATCCGGACAGCCGCAAATATGAACACATCGAATTTCCGGAAAGTGATAGGTGGGGGCTTGTCATGCCAAAGAATGATCCCCTGGCAAAGAAAAAAGCAGTCCGGGCAAAAGACATTTCCGGACTGCCGCTTTTCTGTTCTGAACAGGCATGGAATCATGAGATTAAGGAATGGGCAGGGGCATCTTTTTCTGAAATGAAGCTGGAAGGATCCTTCCGTCTGTCATACAACGGTTCGATCTTCACAAAGGAAGGGCTCGGATATCTTCTCACTTTTGATCACCTGATTGATACCTCTGATAAAAGCGATCTTGCCTTCCGCCCCCTGACGCCGAAAGTAGAAACCAAACTCTATATTGCCTGGAACCGCTATCAGACTTTCACTCCTATAGCAGAAAGATTTCTCCAACAATTACAGGCATCCTTTAAACCATCGATATAGATCTTTCCGGCAGCTGTCAGACCCTTTTCCTTCCTGCTCATACCTTTTCTGCAGGATGTTTAAAAGTCTTACGTTCTTCTTGACAATCGTATCAACGTGTCATTCATTCCCAGAGAAAGATCATATCTTATCTCCGCAGCAATACTCTGGAGCATCATAGCATTGTCAAAATCATAGGCAAGGTCTTTATCCCGTACCAAGGGATCAAAAACCACTCCCATATCTCGCACGGCGTTCACACTGCCTGTCACTATGTCGTCAAACCCTGCCAGCTGGAACTGATGATCGACATTCGTTGTGACCACAAAATAATCTTTTTCTATCTGAAAATGATTTACAAATAATAATTGTGACACATCTATGATAAAAAATATGGTAAAATCTGTTCAAGGAAAACATTCTTGCCCTGTTAACGAAAGATCCGGCATCGTATATAGGAGACGCTATGGAAGAACAGATAAAAATCACCCTGAGACGACAGGAGCATACCCTGACCATCATAGGACTGGGCGTAATTCTCTTTGGATTTTGGAGCATGATCCGGGCAGCGATCGAATACATGCTGGATTCTTCTATGCTTCAATCCGCCTTTGACGAGTTTATGAGCACTCTGGATCCTGCATACAGAGAAAGCATCACAGACTTTAAAGCCGGCATCCTATTCCTATTTGCCTCTCTGCTCATCCTGTCGGTTGAAATGGGATTTCGTTTATATATCGGTCGATCCGCTATGGCCGTGGGGAAGGGCAAAAACAAAAGCATTCTTTATCTGGTTGCGGCATCCGTTTTATGTATTATTTATATCCTGTCGTTTATCTCCTATGCCTTAGCACTTTTTATATCTTCCAGCGAAGATGTATCCCTGTTTGACAAACTTGTTTACATTGTAATAGACCTTACCTCTATCATAACTTTAGCCGATATGATCATAGCAGGAATCCGGGTGAGAAGGCTGAGAAAAAAGTTAAGCAGGATCAATTAATTCATAGTTCTGAAGGAATATCAGTATGCAAAAAGATTTTCATTATTATGCCACTTATTGCGCCGCATGTCTATCCGGTTACCCTCATGAGGAAAGTCTGACTATTGCCTACAGCGCCCAGTTTGTGGACCTGTGCTCGAGGACACTTCTCTCCAGAATCAAAGGGCCGGAGCAGGCCGCAACAACCCAGCTGAAGCTTGAACTGATGGAGGTTACCACCAACATCATCGGTCTGCAGGATATAACAAGGATATGGTCTTCATTTCATTTTCTTCCCTATGACCTTTCTGCAGAAAAGAAAAGCGGCAGGAGATATCGGAATAAATACCGACTGATCTGTGATGTCAATGGGGACCTTCTTGTGGACACAGTGGAGCTGGCAAGAGGAAAGAGCCTGCAGGCAGCAGGCCTGGCCATGCATGTGCTTGCGGACACCTGGGCTCACCGATACTTTGCCGGCACTCCTTCCCTGGTGATCAACAATACCACCAATTATTTTTATGAATTGCTGCCGGAAGGAGAAGGTTATCGCGAGCGGCCCATCACCTTCAAACATAATCCCATGGGAACTGACGACATCGATCATGGAATCTATATCAACAGCCTGTATCAATACTCCGAGAATTCCATCATGAACCTGGGGCATGGAAGGGCCGGTCATCTGCCGGACTATAGCTTCATGAGATACAAATACCTTCCTGCCTGGGGCGGCTATGCCGAAATCATCAAGGACAATCCTTCTGACTACTACCATGCCTTCTGTCAGATGATCTATGCCATGAAGTCCCTTAGAACCGGTTCCGTATTTGAAAAGGAGATCTATGACACCGAAGCGGTAAAACCGTACGAAAACAGAATCCACGACATACTTGAAAAAAGGCAGCTAAATGCCTGCGAGGACTGGAAGGCTTTTGGCGAGGATTTATCCGGGATGGAGATTCCTGACTTTGATCCGGACCAGTATCTGCAGGAATACGCCGAGGCCGAAAAAGACCGTAAGGACGATACATTCTTAGGCAGATTCTTTCTGGCTGCTCTGGCCCAGAAGAGTATGGTCTCAAAAAAGATCTTTCTCTCCGGCAGCCTGCTGGCCGGTTTTTCCTTAAATTATGCCAAAGTAGGATTCAAAGGGCTAAAGGACTTTCGAAAGCTGGCAGAAAAACAAATCGAGAAAATGAAAATGACGACGAAAGGATAACATCATGACGAAGATCCAGCGCATAGGCAATATACTGACCGGAATGATGCTGATTATCATCGGCATAGTAATCTTTGTCATCCCGGAGTCCGGATACTCATTTGCCATAATTATTATAGGCCTGACTATGACCCTGACCGGCCTTCGCCTGCTTATATATTATATAAGCATGGCCAGGCACATGGTCGGGGGCAAGATCATGCTTTTTATCGGAATCATAGCCCTTGACGCAGGGATGGTGTCCCTGTCTCTCAATAATTCCCCCAGGAGGGTCATGATGGTTTACCTTCTGGGAACCTATGCATTCTATGGTCTCGTAGACGTGTTAAGAGCGAATGAGGCCCGACAGGTCGGCGCCCAATCCTGGCGCTTAAAAATGACCATGGGCCTGACCAATCTGGCACTTGCTTTCCTGGCAGGCCTCTTCGTCATAATAGGCAAGGCAGGCTCTATCTTCTCTTTCCTCTACGGCGCAGGCCTCTTATATTCCGGAATCCTGCGGATCGTTTCGGCTTTCCGTCGTACTTCCATCGTGTATATCCAATAGCCGTCATCTGGTTTTTACCTTTATGACCGGGGACCACTTGCTGGCATAGGCCCGTCTGGCATAGGCCCGTCCCTTTATATAAAGGTAGGTGCGGATACGGACATAGTATTTCTTATTACTCTTCAGTCCGCTAATCTTCTTTTTCGTTCGTTTGAAGCCTTTGACCTTCAGGCTCTTTTTGTTTTTGCTGAACTCTTTATCGGTTGCCAGCTGGATCTGATATCCCACAATGCGGGAGGAAGGCATTTTCTTTGACTGCCTCTTCCACCGTACGACCACGGCTTTGCGGCCTTTCTTCCATTTGCTGATCCTGGTCCCCCTCGGGAGAATCTTATAGGAAGCCTTGACTTTCCCGGTATAATTCCCTTTTCCGGTAAGAGTTAAGGTATAGGTTCCGATTTTTTTCGAGGACTTGTTGGACCATTTGATAGAATAATCCTTGCCTTCCGTGAGCACACGGCCGCCAACGGTCCGTATTCGCGGTCTTAATACCTTGCCGTTATAGGTTAAGGTTTTACTTGACAGGCTCACTTTGTCATGACTGATATCCACCGGCCCGGTTTCATCCGTTACAATAACCTGAAAAGATGTGGTCAGGCTAAAGCTTTCATCCATATCAGCAGCCGTGACCTTGACGGTGGTCTTTCCCGCTTTCACGCCGCTAATAAGATTACAGCTCGAATTAATATCAATCTTTTCGTCATCAAACTCATAAGAATAATACAGGTTTGGCACAGGCTTCCCTTCCGGCAGAACCTTCATCAGCACCTGTATGGTCTCGCCTTTACGGATGGTGTAAGAAGACTGTTCAGGGCTCACACTCTCCGGAAGGACCATTTCCATCCCTTCCTGCCTGGGATCATAGACATGGACGCGCATCGTTTTGCTTAGTCCGTTTCTGGTCCTTGCAGTCACATCAACATCTCCTGTCCCTTTGATCTGCGGGGCCCCCTCTGCATCAAAGTACAGAATATTCTCATTGGATGTTGTCCAGATGATTCTGCCGACATCTGCGTTATCCGGAATTACAACCGGATCTCCCAGGTCGTAGTACTCCGGCTCCCCATCGTCCCGGCCATAAGAATACCAATCCTCATAACAAGGCAGAAACAGACCCTTAGGAGCGATAGCCTCACTTTCTTTCTTGTAATAAGGGATAAAGGTTTTGTCCTCCGTGACACGTGTTAATTCATGATCCTGTCCTGTTAGCTTGTCTTTCCACCCCATGAAAAGGTATCCTTCCTTTTCCGGGCCATCCGGGCCTTTACCCATTTCATTCGTTTCCCGGACAGTTTCCGTTCGGAACACTTGACCATCGTCTGTCTCATAAGTCACCGTATAGTATACAGATCCCAGCTGGTCCAGGTTCTCATCGATCCAGGCTATTCGCTTGTCGATCCAGTATCTGTACTTTTCGATGGTCTGGCCATAATCCTTGTAGGCATACTCATCATAATTCTGGGGCCACCTTTCTTCATTCGCAGCCCGGGAAGCCGCAACTTCATCACGGTAACGGTTCAGGATACCCTCCCTGCTGTTTTCCGTGATCCTGCAAAGGGCATTCCGGACACCATTTTCATCACTCCACCGCTCCTTAAGAAGAGCGACGAATTCCGGATCCTTCTCCCTTAGCTGGTCCGCCCAGGATAACTCTGTATTATTGAACCCCTTAACATAACCTTCTTCCGTATCCAATCCTACAGACCAGGCAAGGTCAAAGTCCCACAGGGGCCCCCAATACAGCTTTCCGTTCCGAGCCTTGTACATATAGGTGCTTCCCGTGCCATAGGCATCCGTATTAAAGGAGAACTCCTGGATCCACCAATAATCTGCCAGAGACCGGAAGTCCATCAGCTGGCCAATCTGCTCATGGATATCCGGAGTGATCTCCTCCGATTCCATAATCAGCCGATCCAGCTGATTCATATAGTTGTGGATATAGTCACGCTGGGCCTGTCTGCCGGCAGACAAGTCCTCTCCGTCGAACTCCGGATCCTTATTCGTGATCTCAAGACCGGAGGGCGTGGTAAAATGAGAGGCCACCGGCACTTTGTTCTCATCCTGAGCGCTGCAGTAGATCGCCATCAGATAGCCGCCGGTAATAGCCGGTTCGCTTTCATCTTTTTTCTTCAGGGCGTCAATCTCAACCCGGGAATCCCCTATCTCAACGGTCTCACTGAGACAGTAGCTTCCCAGATAATCCCGGCTGACCTCCTGCTCGTCTCCATTCTCATCCTTTTGCAGACCGATCATGATCACATCCACCGGAATCATCTGCGGTGTATAGGGAAGGCCTATCTGACTGCCGATCCAGAGGGTGAGACGGTTTCTGACCAGCGTCGGATCCATGGCATGTGCCATCATGGCCCAGTCTTTGCCGGCCCCCATTCCGAAAAGATTCTGTGCCTCCTTAAAGTGAATCTTGTAGGGCCTCTTTTCTTCCGTCCAGGTGGAATTACCCCTGCCGCGTATATAG
>CAMOVS010000048.1 GCA_946627575.1 uncultured Lachnospiraceae bacterium | reverse complement strand
AGTATCTGACAGAAGCCATCAGCAAAGCAGCTAAAGAAGCCGGATATGACCTCGTTCTCCTGGCAGCGACGTCCCTTGGAAAGGTAATCGCTCCCCGTATCGCAGCCCGCCTGCAGGCAGGTTCCGTCAACGATGCGATCGCCTTGTCCTTTGCGGATGGACATATTGAGGCTACAAGACCTGTCTTTGGCGGAACAGCCAGAGAAGTTCTTGCAATAGCAGCCGACAAGGCGGTTATCAGTGTCCGCGGCGGCAGCTATGCTATTCCGGAAGAAGTCGGATCCCAGGCTCAGGTATGCCCTCTGGATCTGACGGTTGACCAGGATAGTCTTAAGACAAAGATTCTTGAAGTTATCGAGGAAGCCAGCGAAGTAGTGAACCTGGAAGAAGCCAAAGTTATCGTAGCCGGCGGCCGGGGTATGGGATCCGAAGAGGGATTCGGTCTTTGCAAAGACCTGGCTGACCTTCTGGGTGGTGTGGTAGGTGCTACCAGACCGGCCATCGAGAATGGCTGGATCAACCGTACCCATCAGGTAGGCCAGTCCGGCAAGATCGTGAATCCTGATCTGTACATCGCCTGCGGTATCTCCGGCGCCACTCAGCATGTATCCGGCATGACCGGCAGCAAGTATATTGTCGCCATCAATAAAGATGAAGACGCCCCTATCTTCTCTGTAGCGGATGTGGGGATTGTAGGAGATGCTAAGCAGATTCTTCCCCTCTTCATCGAAGCTATTAAGAACAAAGACTGAATGAGTCTTGAATAAGTGAGAATCAATGAAAAAAGTATCATTTTTTTATGATAGGACTGTCATGGACCTTTCTGTTCCGGATGACACGCCCGTACTGACCTCTCGGGTTGATCAGCTGGCCAGCGACAGGGCCGGTATTGACATCGTAAAAGATGCCATGGAACATCCCATCGACAGCCCACGTTTGAACGAGCTCGCCAAAGGAAAGGATGATTGCGTAATCATTATCAGCGATCATACCCGTCCTGTGCCGAGTCCTGATATTCTTCCAAATATGGTGTGCGAGCTGCGTGAAGGCAATCCTTCGATTGAAATCACGCTGCTCGTTTCCACCGGTTTCCACAGACCCACGACAGTGGAAGAGCTGAAAGAGAAGCTGGGAGATGCCCTCTATGAAGAATTCAAGGACCATATAGTAATTCATGATGCCCACGATCCTTCCACCAATGTGAAGGTTGGCGTTCTGCCCTCAGGACCGGACTGTATCATCGATAAGGTTGCCATGGATGCTTCGCTGCTGATCGCAGAAGGCTTCATCGAGCCACATTTCTTTGCAGGCTTTTCCGGAGGACGTAAGAGCATCCTGCCGGGAATCGCCGATGCGGTTACTGTCATGGGCAACCACTGTTCCAAATTCATTGACAGCCCTTACTCCAGGACCGGAATTCTGGATGGCAATCCCATGCATGAGGATATGCTGGCAGCTGCCAGAATGGCAAAACTGGCCTATATCGTCAACGTGGTTATCGATGAAAAGAAAAAGACTGTTGCGGCTTTTGCAGGCAATTTTGAAACGGCTCACAGGAAGGGCTGTGACTTCATCGAAGAATATGTCTGTGTGAAGCCCCGGCCTGCCGATATCGTGATCACGACCAACGGCGGCTATCCCCTGGATCAGAATGCTTACCAGTCTCCAAAGGGAATGACGGCAGCCGAAGCCACGGTCAAAAAAGACGGAGTCATTATCATGCTGGCTTCCTGTCTGGATGGAACCGGCGGTGACTTCTTCTACCACATCATTGCTGACGAGCCTGACATCGAGACGGCCTATCAGAAGTTTCTGGCCACACCCCAGGAAGAGACCCGGCCCGACCAGTGGTGCTCCCAGATCCTGGCCAGGATTGTCCGCAAGTATACCGTTATCTTTGTTGCCGATCCCTCACAGAAAGAGATGATCGAGGGACTCAAGATGATCTATGCCCCGGATCTCGATGTGGCCTACGCCCTGGCCCGGAAGATCAAGGGCGAAGAAGCATCCCTTACCTGCATTCCCAACGGGATCTCCGTCGTGGTAAAGTAGAAGACGAGGGAACTGGTTAACACAATATAAAATGTCAGACCTTCATGGGCATTTTTTATAAGGATATTTAATACTAACCCAACAAGAAGCTCCCGGCTGCATGGTATATGATGCAGCCGGGAGCTTCTTAAATAAAAAAGGCGTGATTGGAAAACCTGAAATCCTGGAGGAGAGTTATTTGCAGGAAGACATATGGAAATAATATGGATATAAAACGGAAATGATAAAATCATGCTAATACTTGACACGGATATCCATATGGCATAATATGGGATGTATCTTGGCGATGCATGATTGCAAAAGATAGTAAGGTGAGGAGGATGTCCTATGACGATTGAAGAGATGAAGGTAAGAAAAATTGAACTGGGGCTGACCAACGAGATGGTTGCCTCCAGGGCGGGGGTTCCCATCAGTACAGTGCAGAAGATATTCAGCGGGGCGACCAGGGCACCCAGGAAGCTGACTATAGAAGCGATCGAGAAGGTACTGAAGAAACCGGAGACAGACACAAGTCCCACCCGGAGGTCTCTCTATGAAGACGAAAGGATGCTGAAGGCAGACAGGGCCTCTGAACCTGGTGTAACCTATGGAGCTGCGGAAAAAGAAAGACTTTATACCATTGATGACTATTACGCCCTGCCTGATGACCAGAGGGCGGAACTGATCGATGGAAAGTTCTATGATATGGGGGCGCCGGCCCTGATTCATCAGAAGATATTAGGGGATCTATATATACTTTTCCGGGAGTGCGCGGACCGGCACGGTCTGCCATGTGAGGTCTTTCTGCCTCCCTGTGATGTCCGTCTGGACAGGGACAACTACACCATGGTCCAGCCAGACCTCCTGGTTTTCTGTCATGATTATGACATCCACGCTATCCGCTACGAGGGGGCTCCTGACCTGGTCGTTGAGATTCTTTCTCCCTCCACCCGGTCCAAGGATATGGTGCTGAAGCTGTACAAGTTCCATAACGCCGGCGTCCGGGAATACTGGATTGTTGATCCCCGATTCAGGGCGGTGACGGTACATTGCTTTGAGGAGGAGGAATATATGCCCAGAAGCTATGACTTTGATTCAGAGATACCGGTCTTCATATCAGGAGGAGAGTGCTCGATTGACTTCTCCAGAATCATGGACAGGATACGGCTTTACTATGATCAGGATTAAAAAAGGGACTGCCGCTTTTGATATGCTACCCCCAAGTAGGTTTTCATTTTTCAATGTCCTACTTGGAGGTAGCATATCATGTGGTGGTGCGACAGCCCCGTATATATCCATTATTGCAAATAGATCATAATTGTCTGCTATGACCTATACCCGCAGTGAATTGCCGGTGTTGTGGTCCATCCTCCAGCGGATGCATCGGTTGAGATAGTGGACATAATCCGGATTCTTGCACATGCCCTTTCCCTCGGTATCCGAGATTTTAGCGACATCCATACCGTTGCATATCGTAGTTTTCATCACGATGTTAAGGGCGGGAACGTCGGTGTCATTGGCCAGGTAGGTGCCGATGCCAAAGGCAACCCTGGCCCGGCCCTTAAAGTGCTCATTGATGGCGTTTGCCTTTTCAAAGTTCAGACTATCACTGAAGAGGAGGGTTTTGGTTCGTGGATCTATACCAAGGGACTGGTAGTGGCTGATCATTTTCTCTCCCCATTCGATGGGATCTCCGCTGTCATGTCTTACCCCGCTGAAGAGGGTGGCGAAGGTCAGCTGGAAGTCCTGGAGGAAGCAGTCTGTTGTAATAGCATCGGTGAGGGCGGTTCCGTTCAGGACACCGTATTCCTTAACCCAGGCATCCATGGCATACCAGTTGGAATAAGCCGGATTGTGCTTGTGGTTGCCCTGTCCTACACACATGAGCCACTCGTGGGCCATGGTGCCGATGGGTGTGAGGTTGTGCTTTTTGGCCAGATAGACATTGGAAGTGCCTACGAAGGTAGAGCCCGGATACTTATGGTCTTTTAAGGCCTTGATGGCAAGATCCTGGGCTTCCCCCGACAACCTTCTTCTTAATCCGAATTCGGAGAAAGCGCTGAGATTGTATTCGCCGGTTGTGATTTTCTCAATTTTGGCATCCAGTCTCCTGCGGAAACTATCCATAAGGGTGTCATAGTCGTAGGCCATACGGAAATACACTTCGTTCACGATGGCCAGTGTGGGGATCTCATACATGGAGGTATTAAGCCAGGTTCCCCTGGTTTCGATAGAGAGTCCGCTTGGATCATCCGTATCAAAAGTGAAGTCAGCATAGCGGGGCTCCCAGAGTCTCAGAAAATCACAGTAGGATCCCTTGATCCACTTGATCTGGTCAAGGTATTCCAATTCCTCCTCCGTAAAACGGAGGTCGCAGTAGAGTCTGATCTGTCTTTTGATCTCCTCAACCATCTCGGGGGTAAAGTGGACGTCCGTGTTGCGGCATTTGAATGACCAGGTGGTTTTATAATCACTGAACTGATGGTAGATGGCCTGTCCCATGGAGAACTTGTAGGCATCGGTTTCCAATAAGCTATGTATAATCTGTTCCATTTTCTCTCCTCTTTCTTAATGAGGCTCAGTTAATAAGTGCAGGTTTGAACAGTATTATACCATCATTCCCCATGTTTATGATAGCTTTTTGATATAATTATTCAGTTTTTTAAGCAAATGGCGTCGACATGAAGAAGAAGTGGCTGATCTCCTGGACGGGGATGTTGGAGTAGTTCTTTTTCTCCAGGAGACCTTACCTTAAATGGCTTGGAAATACCACCATAAAGACCATCAAAGGGGCCATCAGCCTCTCTATGTGCATTAACTTTCTGGCGATTGTCCTTTCTGTACTGGGCATTCTGAATCCTACCACAGGTGCCCTGGTTCACAATGCCGGATCCTGCTTTGTTGTCCTGTTGGCAGCTCTTCTCTATGACCGCAAATATAAAGAAGGGGAGCAATAATGGCAGGAAATATGGTTAAATATCTCAGCAGCCATTGTGTGCCGGGAAGAGCTGTTGTATAATCAGCGGTGAGCGTTGAAGATGCTTCGCAGGTGCAGTATAAATATCCTGCGGTCTGCCGGATAGCAGGATTGTGAATCGTAACTGCCCGTATTTGATTCTGACAGAAACAGAGGTAAGCATAGACTATGGCCAACAGAGTTCGTACCTGTTTGAAATTCCTGTTATGCCTGTCGGTATTAATTATCCTTACGGCAGGATGCGGATCTGCAGGACAAGAGAGCAGCAAGGAAAAAAGTGAAACGACAGGCAATGAGCAAAAGATCGGAGGAGAGGACGAACCCAATCCTGAAGAAGATGCGGAGATCCCGGTTCCGGCCGAAGAAGACGGAACGGCAGAAGAAAAGCAGGGCGGGTCAGATGTTTTTCGCCTGGATACCAGGGTGATCTATATGAAACCCGGAGACAGGTTAGACCTTGTGGAAGGGATTCTGGGTGATGACTGGGAAGACAGAGAGCCGGGAGGGGGACTATCCTGGACCAGCAGTCAGCCGGAGGTGGCAGGGTTCGAATCGGACGGCAGCCTTTATGCCAGCAACCAGGGAAATGCTGTTATCAGCTGCAGCAAGGATGACAGGGAAGAGAAGATTTGTGTCAATGTCTACGATGGTTTCAGATCCGGTCCCTGGTGGGATATGGATGTGATGACCAGTCCCGATGTGACCAGAACCTTCCGGAATTATGCACAGAGTGCCTATGAATACGGTGATTACAGCGATTACATCGCCATGCACGGATGTGCCCTCTGCTGTACGACCACGGTGGTCCGGGCCTGGGATCCGGAGGGGGATTGGACTCCGGAGAAAGTATGTGCAGACCTGGAACCTCAGGCTGATCCGGAAGGATACGAGAAGAACTATGCAAAGAGCCTGCCTAAGCAGATGCCCCTGACATTAAAAGGGATCAGCAGGATCCTTGCATGTAAAGACATACCTCACCAATATGTGACAGAGTTTGACAAGAATGATCTTATAGAAGACCTGACAGAGAATCTCCGCCGGGGATATATGATCGTATACGAGGCAGGCCGGGGCGGTTATCATATGATGATGGTTCTGGGAGTTCTGACTGACGGAAGCTTTATCATCAGTGATTCCGTAGGGGCAGACAGGGTGAAGACAGTCTCAGGAGAAACCCTTGCCGACCAGATGTTTTCCTGTAAGAAAGAGCCGCAAAGCTCCTATTTCGCAGGCAGGAAAACGGCAGGCGGTTATATTGTTGTGGGAAAAGAAGGATGATCATGGGGACAGAATAGAGAAAGACATGGAAATCAGGGAAGGATCCGCGTCTTTGACAGGGTAAGAAAGAATCAGAACAGGAGGTTGGTTATGATATTTTATTTTTCCGGAACCGGTAATTCGCTGCATGTAGCCGAGTCCTTGCAGGAGAATGAGCCAATCGTTGACATGGCTGAGGCTCTGAGGAGGAAAAAGTGTGGTTTTAGGATAAAAGAAGGGGAGGCTGTCGGTCTGGTCTGCCCTGTGTATTATTCGGGGATTCCCAAGCTGGTTCTGGAATTCATCCGCCATCTGAGGCTTAAGGAAGACTATTCTTATATCTACCTGGTCCTGACCCATGGAGGCGGACCGGGAGCCGCCGGAGCCATGGCGGAGCGGGAGTTGAAGAAAAGAGGTTATCATCTGGATGCAGTGTATGATGTCAAGATGCCTTCTAATTATATCATTATGGGAAAGGATAAAGATCGGGAGGAGGAAGATCGGAGAATTCGTGATGCGGAACCTGTGATCGGTGACATCCGTAAGGCCGTGCGGGAGAGGAGACAGAGCTTTCCTCATTTTGGAATGATTTCCCGAATGATGACATGGAGCATGTATCCTCTATGTGACCGATATATGCCCACAAAGAAGTTCTACACGGACGACCGATGCATCGGATGCGGGGTCTGTGCTTCCCGCTGCCCGGTGGACTGCATCAGCATGGAAGATGGCAGGCCGGTATGGAAAAAGAACCACTGTATCCGATGTATGTCCTGTATGAGATGCAATGCCATCCAGTATGGCGACCGGATCAAGAATAAGAGAAGGTACCGCTATCATAAAGTAGAAAGTTCGGAGAGTTTCCCGGTTCATGACTAGTATGTGGTGATCAATCCTTCGCTAAATGTACAGCCAATTAGAAAGAGATGTATCAGGGAAGAGACGGTCAGGTAAAGGATAGTTAATCAATATATCATACCCGTATAACATATTTCTATCACAATGTGATACAATGATGGATAGTCAGAAAAGCTCAAAGACTAATCTAAGTATAAACTTTCATCAGATTTTGGGTGCTTTGGCACTTGAATTATCATTAATTGTAAAGAGGTGTGATTTCATATGACAATTTTTAAAGGGTCCGGTGTTGCTCTTGTAACACCGATGAAGGAAGACGGATCTATTAATTATGATTCGATGGAGAAACTGATCGAAGCCCAGATTGCAGGAGAGACGGATGCCCTGATTGTGTGCGGGACTTCCGGAGAGGCGCCGACTCTGGATGATCCGGAACATCTGGAAGCCATAGACTTTGCGGTCAAGGTGACCAAAGGGAGGATCCCGGTCATTGCCGGTACCGGCTCCAATAACACAGCCCATGCGGTCATGATGTCAGAAGAGTCGGAGAAACTGGGGGCTGACGGACTCCTTCTGGTTACTCCCTATTATAATAAGGCTACCCAGGACG
>CAMOVS010000047.1 GCA_946627575.1 uncultured Lachnospiraceae bacterium | reverse complement strand
CCCTTCCTTCTGGATCGGAAGGATGAGCTGCCCTTTGAGGAGAATTACTATATCCGGCCTGACCGGGAGACCTACGATCCGGAGGATGTGATCTCCTGGTTCGTACAGAGAGATCTCTGGCCGACGATCCGGGAGAAGGGGCTGCCGGATTATCTTAAAGTCCGTGAGGAAGATCTTCTGTATTTCCCGGAGTAGGAGGCAGGAGAGAAGGAGTATGATCCTGATCCCGGGGTGGAAGATCAGCCCATCCCCCACATATTTCGATACAATATAAAATAATAATCGATTCCCTAGGTTCCGTGACGAAAGTCATGGAATCTTTTATTTGTATCTGATAAAATATTATTTTAAGGGTTTGAATAAACATCAATAAAACAAGGAATATGAATATGTTTTGAAAGGAGCTGCTATGAAAAAGATACAGTCAACCTGTAATTTCTGTGCGATTGATTGTAATCTGGACTTCTACGTGGAAGATGGGCGGATTGTGAAGACAGTGCCAACAAAGGGGTATCCGGTGAATGACGGATTCTCCTGTATCAAGGGCCTGTCTCTCAGCAAGCAGCAGACAACGGTGAAACCCGACAGTCTGCCGAAGCTTCGCCAGGCGGACGGAACCATGAAAGAAGTCTCCTGGGAAGAAGGATTTAAGTATGTTGCAGACAAGATCAAAGACTTACAGTCCCGGTACGGCCGGGAGAGTGTGGCGGGAATCAGTACCGGTCAGCTGACCCTGGAGGAGTTTGCCATCTTTGGTCATGTGATGAGGAATTATCTTCAGACCAATGTGGACGGCAATACGAGATTATGTATGGCAACGGCAGCCGTGGCCCACAAACAGACGTTGGGATTTGATGCGCCCGGCTATACTCTGCAGGACCTGGAACTGTCCGATACTTTGATCTTCATTGGGGCCAATCCGGTGGTAGCCCACCCGATCGTATGGGGAAGAGTCCGCAATAACAAGGTTCCGGGGCATAAGATCGTCGTGATCGATCCAAGACGGTCGGAGACGGCTATGAATGCAGATTACTGGTATGGGTTAAAGCCAAGGACCGACCTGGTCCTTCTGTACACGATTGCTCATATCCTGGTGGAAAATGACTGGGTAGACCATGCCTTTATCGAGAAGAGTACCAATGGCTATGAGGACTTTGCTGCCTTTGTAAAAGACTACACTGTAGAAAAGGCTGTGGAGGTCACCGGGCTTTCCGGCGACCAGATCCGGGAACTTGCTGAACTGATCCATCGGGGGAAGGCGGTTTCCTTCTGGTGGACTATGGGAGTCAACCAGGGTTACGAGGCGGTCCGGACAGCCCAGGCAATCATGAATCTGGCCCTGATGACAGGCAATGTTGGCAGACCGGGAACCGGCGGCAACTCTATCACAGGACAGTGCAACGCCATGGGCTCCCGCGTCTTCAGCAATACGACCTGCCTTCACGGTGGCGGAGACTTTGGAGATCCCGCGGAGAGGCAGCGGATCGCTGACATCGTGGGCATCGAGGAAGACCTGATCGCAAAGAAGCCCACGATCCCCTACAACAAGATCATTGAAGGGATCAATGAAGGAAAGATCAAGGGCCTGTGGATTCTGTGTACCAACCCGCGGCATAGCTGGACCAACAATGAAACATTTGCCCGGGCGGCAAAGAAGCTGGACCTTTTCGTGGTTCAGGATATCTACGATAATATTGAGAGTGCAGAGGATGCAACTGTATTCTTCCCGGTGGTGCCCGGGATCAAGAAGGCCGGGACATATATTAACCTGGAGCGGCGGATGTCAGCCATGCGGCCGGTACTTCCGAGAGGAAAAAATGAGATTTCGGACTATGAGTGTATCCTTGGCGTGGCCAAAGCCCTGGGAATGGGCCCTGCCATAGAGCGTTGGGAGACGCCGGAGCAGTGCTTTGACATGCTTCGGGAAATATCCCGGGGAAAACCCTGTGATTTCAGCGGGGTAAAATGGGATGACCTGACGGGTTCCAAAGGGCGGCAGTGGCCTTATCCGGAAGGGAAGGAAGCCGAGTATGCCGATGACCAGAGACGACTCTATGAGGACGGGCGGTTTTTCACTGCTGACGGCAAGGCAAACTTCCTTTTTGAAGAGCCTCTGCCCAATCCCTATCCTCCGGATGAAAACTATCCGATCGTGTTTAACACGGGGCGGGGCAGCGTAGGCCAGTGGCATACGCAGAGCCGGACCAAAGAGGTCAAATTCGTGGAGGATGTCAGTGTAAAGAAGGCCTATCTCTTCATGAACACAGACCAGGCAGCGGAGAATGACATTCATGAGATGGACCGGATCCGGGTGTATTCCGTCAATGGAGAGAATGCGGATTTCCTGGTGAAAATCACGGATAATGTGCCATATAACCAGCTTTATGCGCCGATCCACTATATTGAATGTAACAAGCTGACGCCATCCAATTATGATAAGTATTCGAGAGAACCCAATTATAAGGGTGGGACATGCCGATTTGAAAAGATCGCAGGCGGAAAGGAGGATATGTACCATGTATAGGATTCGAATTGACCGCAGCCGCTGTATCGGGTGTCTGACCTGCGTAACGGCCTGTGTGGTAAGCCATGAGACGGAGAGCGGAGATGCAAGAAACCGCGTGGTCATCGACAGTGAGACCAGACCCTCCCCCATCTTCTGCAGGCACTGTAAACGACCGGAATGTGTTTACACCTGTATGACGGGTGCCATGAAGAAGAATCCGGAAACGGGCTATGTGACCTATGACAAAGAACAGTGTGCCAGCTGCTATATGTGCGTGATGTCCTGCCCTTACGGGATTTTAAAGCCTGACAGTATCACTTACCGGGAGATCATGAAATGTAATATGTGTGTTCACAGAAGTCCCGACGGGAAGACAGCCAATCCTATGTGCGTGGAAAAATGTCCTATGCACGCCATCACGCTGGAGGAGGTGAAGGCATGAGATATGTAATAATCGGTTCTTCCGCGGCAGGAGTGAATGCAGTAAGAGAGCTTAGAAAGAGAGATCCACAGGGGAAGATCATCCTGATCTCCAAGGATCAGGATATTTACTCCCGGTGTATCCTTCATGAATATTTGTCCGGAAAGAGAAGTATCGAAAGACTTAGATTTGTAGAAAATGATTTCGAGACCCTCTATGATGTGGAATGGATCAAGGGCGTGGAGGCGACCGGCCTTGACCGGGCAGGCAAAAAAGTCCTCCTGGGCTCCGGGGAAGCCGTAGCCTATGACAGGCTGCTCATCGCCACGGGATCCCACACATTTTTCCCTCCGATCAAGAATATGGCCGGAGCCAGAAATATGATTGGTTTCCGGAACATTGACGACATTGAAGTCCTGAAGAAGGTGGCACAGGACGTAATCGCCTCCGGCGGCCAAAAAAAGGTGGTCGTGCTGGGCTCAGGACTGGTCGGAATAGACTGTGCTACGGGCTTTCTGGAGCTGGGGGTCAAGGTGACACTATGTGATTTTGCCGGCTGGCTTCTCAACAAACAGCTGGACGAGCGAGCAGCCCGAACATATATTGAAGCGTTTGAATCTGAAGGAGTTGAACAACACTACGGTGTCGGTGTCAGTGAAGTGATCAAGAATGATCAGGAAGAGATTACCAAGGTTGTTCTGAGTGACGGAACTGAACTTCCCTGTGATTTCTTCGTGGTGACGGCAGGTGTCCGGTCCAACGTGGAGTTCCTGGCAGATACCGGGCTGGAACTGTCCCGCTTCGGTCTGGTCTATGACGAAGCCGGCAGGACGAATGATCCCGATATCTTTGGAGCAGGAGACGTGTCGGGCCTGAGCCCCATCTGGCCGGTAGCAGTCAAGGAAGGTATGATCGCGGCAGCTAATATGGCGGGGGAGACTGCAAAGATGACGGACTTCTTTGCCAGCAAGTCCACGATGCGTTTCCTTGACATTTCTACAATGTCCCTCGGCAATGTGAATCCGGACCTTGAAGAGGATCCTGAAATCCACGTGGAGGTCTATGACAGGAACGGTGTGTATAAGAAGATCGTCCACAAGGACGGGAAGATCATCGGCGCCCTTCTTCAGGGGGACCTGGCCTACGGCGGTGTACTCCAGCAGATGATCGCCAGAAAACTGGATGTCAGAAAGGTTAAGAAGCCTCTTTTCGACATCGACTACTCGGACTTTTTCCACATCAAAGATAACTTCGAGTTCTCCTACGACGAGTCTTATACCGGCTGAAACAGAAAGGAAAAAAATGATTGAAAGAATAAAAAGATTGCCGGTTCAGGCTGTAGCAACCTGTCTTAGTGCTCTGACTATGGCAAATGTATACGGGGGCCTTGGATTTGTCTGGGTACGCTGGCTGGTGATGGCCTGCGGCAGTCTGCTGATCCTAACCTATATTTTGAAAATGATTCTTTACAGAGATGTCTGCCTTACCGAGTACGGGGAAGTTATCCCCTCCAGCCTGTACGGCGCATTTTCCATGTGTCTGATGATCCTGGGAAGCTTCTACTATGAGATGGGCTTCGGTCCGGGAAAAATTATTTGGGGGATCGGAGTGGCGGTCCATTGCGGGCAGATCATTGTATTTACCATAAAACACACATTTGGAAATGTACTGTTTAAGAGAAACTTTATCCCTATGATGCCCAGCTGGTATGTGACCTATAACGGATGGATGGTGGCCTGTGTGACAGGAGGGGCCATGAATGCCGGTCCGGTCTTAAAATTCATCACCATCTATGGCTGCATCATCTATGTCCTCCTTCTGCCTTTTATGATCTGGAGGCTTCTTACGGTGGAGATCAAGGCGGCGGCCTATCACACGATGGCGGTCCTTCTGGCGCCCTGCAGTCTCTGCGTGGTCAGCCTGATCAATGTCTATGGGACTCCCAATGAGATGCTGCTTACTTTCATGTATGTCTGCGTCCTGGCATCCCTGGCCTTTATTATCATCAAGCTGCCGGACTTCTTCTCCTTTGCCTTCTATCTGGGCTTTGCGGGCCTGACTTTCCCGATGGCCATCGGTGTGGTCGCAAGTCAGAAGATGGCCGGCTACCTGACAGAGCAGGGCAAGGAGGCTCTGGGAAATGCCTGTCTGCAGCTGGCAGGACTTCAAATCTGGATTACGTCTATGCTGGTGGGCTATGTGGTCCTGATGCTGATCCGGATGATGTTAAGAAAAGAGGCACGTGTTTAAGAATAGATAGAAAACGGAGTGGGAAAAGCGCAGATCGCTTTTTCGCCACTCCGTTTTTTTTACCTTTGCTGACCGTATTTGCAGTCCTCGCAGTAGGTCAGACGGCTGGAGAATTCTATTTCACAGGAGTTGGATGACCAGCGGCACAGATCCTGAAGGATGGGAACCGCTTCCCGCCCCCTGGCTGAAAGACTGTACTCAACTCTTGGCGGCAGGTCACCATAGACTGCCCTGTGTATGACCTGGTGGCCGGAAAGTTTTTTTAACACATTGGAAAGGGCCGTGTCAGAGATTTCCGGCAGCAGATCTTTGAACTCTCCATATCGAAGTGCATCGTTGTGAGCCAGAAGACAAATGATTCGGATATCCCATTTTCCCTTGAAAAGGGACATGGCGTACTCAAAGGGACACAGGTTTTCATCGGGTATTTTCTTCTGGTACATGGCGCAGCCTCCTTCAGGTTACTAAACAATTCTTTAGCAACTCAATAATTCGCAAGTCTGTATTATTATATCAGGCAGGTGGTATAATATTGGGTATATAACGGTTTATTTTATGTACAATCCGATGTACCCTGACAGCGGAAGACAGGGCGGATGAGGAGGAAGTCTATGAGAGAAATCGATGAGATCATAAATCCGGTACCTTTCCGAAAAAAGGAGGATCTGGACCTCTATGGTGTGGCCTTTAATGTACCGGTGACCCTGGACGGAAAGACAGTAATTGCAGACCGTCTTGTGAAGACAGCCTGTCCCCATAACTGCTACGACACCTGCGGCCTTCTGGTCTATGTGAAGGATGAGAAGGTCATCAAGATAGAAGGCGATCCGGACCATCCGATCACAAAAGGAACGCTTTGCCTGAAAGCCATGGCAAATGTACAGAAGATCAACAGCCCTGATCGGGTGAAATATCCCATGCTTCGTATCGGCGAGCGTGGCGAGGGCAAGTTTAAGAGAATCACCTGGGACGAAGCCATGGATTATATGGTGGATAAGATTCGGACTATCTGCGACACCTATGGGTCCGAGGCGATGATGGAATACGGTTACTCCGGCAACAGGGAATACATGGCCAAGGCAGTCAGCGCAAGACTATGGAACCTGCTGGGTGCAACGAAGCTGGTTGGAAGTTTCTGTGTTTTGTCCGGTATATCCGGATCCCAGTGTAGCGTAGGCAGTCAGAATACCATGGTTCCGGATATCTGGGCAGATCATGCGGATGTCATTATGATGGTGGGCCTCAATCCGACGGCAACCCATCCCCATGTCTTCCCATACCTTTACCGGGCTATGGACAGGGGAGCCAAGCTGATCGTCGTGGATCCCTGTGTGACCGGTGTGGCCTCTAAGGCACATATCCATTTACGTCCCAGACCGGGAACAGACGGAGCTATGGCTCTGGGCATGATCCACTGGATCCTGAAAAACAATCTTCAGGATAATGACTATATCAGAAACCATACAGTGGGATTTGAAAACCTGAAAGAGCTGGTAGAGCCCTGGACACCAGAGCATACGGAAGAGATAACTACTATCCCAAAAGAACAGCTGATCGAGGCGGCGGAGCTCTACGCCAGAAACAAGTCACATATGTCCTGCGGCTGCGGCCAGCAAAGATACAGCAACGGCCATCAGGTCCAGAGAGCACTGGCGAGTCTGGCAGCGGTGTGTGGCCATATCGGCAAGGAGTATGGCACTTATGAATTCGTTAATAATCTGGGCTTCCCCGGATTTGAAGGCTTTATGCAGACAGCAAATGTAGCTGTACCAAAGGGAGCCGAGATTAAACAAACAAGAATGGTCAACATTTCGGCAGTGGCCAGGGCTATTTTAAGTGCCGATCCGCCGATCAAGGGAATCATATCCTGGCGGGGCGGCCTGATATCTCAGCAGCCCTATGTCGATTATACATTAAAAGCTGTGAAACAGCTGGATATGTTTGTTGTCATTGAACAGTTCATGACCGACGATACCGACTGGGCGGATCTGGTGCTTCCGGCCTGCCATTTCCTGGAACAGTATGGACTGCACACATCCTATTGGCATCATTATAACCAGATCCTGGTTCCGGTATGCCAGCCCTATTATGAGGCGGTACCGGATGTGGAAATCTTCGAGGAGCTGGGCCGGCGGCTGGGCTTTGAGGAGTATTTCCCGAAGTACCGGAACGGAATTGATTACATTCGCATGCTGGTCGGTATGAATACGGATGTGGATGCGGCTATCTCTCCGAGGGGTCCGGCTCTTGTCAGCGAGGAGTGGTCTCCGTCTATCCCTTATAAAGACGGAAAGTTCAATACACCCTCGGGCAAATTTGAATTTTATTCATCCATCATGGAAGAGAGGGGGAAGATGCACCCGGGAGATTACTATCCGCTGCCCCATTTTGTAGAGCCGGATGAGAGTATCAACAGGACACCGGAACTTGCCCGGAAATATCCCTTGTGTATCGTATCCCAGCATCCATCCTTCCGCTGTCACTCTCAGTACTATAACCTGCCCTGGATCCAGGAGATTGAGGGACCGGCCAAGGTCCATATCAATGCGGAAGATGCCAGAGCAAGAGG
>CAMOVS010000046.1 GCA_946627575.1 uncultured Lachnospiraceae bacterium | reverse complement strand
TTCGCTGATCTTTCTTCTGATGGAGATTGGTCTGGTCCTCTCTGTCTCACGCTATATCCGGATCCGAAGATAAAGCAGGTGAATGGTTTATGAAAGAGAAGAAAAAACAGACCCGCCTGGGGAAAAGGCGCAGAAGACGAAAACGGATCAGGAGAATTATTATGCTGCTCCTGCTTCTTGCGGTCGGCCTTGCTGCCTGTTACCTGGTTCGCGGGGGCAGGATAAGGAAAATAGTTATTGAAGGGAATGTGACCTATACCACCGGAGAGATAGAAGAGAGAATCCGGCAGGAAGAATACGAACCTAATTCTTTTGTCATGACCCTCCATAACCACTTTTTCCACCCAACCTACTTCCCCTTTATCGAAGAAGCCCGGATGAGTGTGAAAGCTGACAAGCCAGGGGTCCTTCATGTTAAGGTCAAAGAAAAAGGACGTGCAGGTGTATTCGAATATATGAACCGTTTTTTCTATTTTAACGAAGACGGATACACCATGGAAAGCCGGAACTCTCTTTTTGAAGAAGTCCCCCTTGTTACGGGCGTACAGTTCAAGGAGGTGAAGCCCGGAGAAAAAATAAAGGCCAGGGGAGACTATACCAGCAGTGTAATTGCCATTGTCCGCGGTATCCGCAATTATGAAATCCAGGTCTATGAGATTCATTTTGACAGTGAGGATGAGATTACCTTGGACTGCGGATCTTTCAAGATTTATCTGGGTTCCGTTTCCTCTCTGGACGGCAAGATGTCGAGGATACCTGCTATACTGGAGGCTGTATCCAAAGAGCATAAAGGGGGGACCATCGACCTGCATCTGTTCGAAGAGGATAAGGAATATATTACCTTTAAAGAATAGCGGTTCATGATGACAGGAAGATTCCTTGAAAAGAGTCCTGTTTCACCGATTGAAACAAGAGGGGCTTTCGTAGATATTGATTATTTTTTTAAAAAAACCACAATATATAGTTGATTATTTTGTAAAAAAAAAGTATTATATAGATTAAGATGGATTAATATAGGGGAGCTAAGGCTTCCCGTGAAAAGGAGCCGATTACGTCCGTGTAAGTGAAATGACATGGCAACGGAATCGAGCATCCGGACGTTTTTGACACCCATTCACTATCGCTTATGGAGGAGGAGAATACTTTGCTGGAAATTATGACAAATGAAGAATTAGGACAGGCAAAGATACTTGTCGTTGGTGTCGGAGGAGCCGGCAACAATGCTGTTAACCGTATGGTCAGCGAGTCGATTGAAGGCGTTGAACTGATCGGTATCAATACTGACCGTCAGGCTCTTGACCTTTGCAAGGCCGCAACCAGGGTTCAGATCGGTGAGAAGCTTACCAAAGGTCTGGGCGCCGGAGCCAAACCGGAGATCGGTGAGGCGGCCGTTGAGGAGAATCGTGAAGAGATCACCGAGCTGGTCAAGGATGCTGATATGGTTTTCGTAACCTGCGGTATGGGCGGCGGCACGGGAACCGGTGCTGCTCCGGTAGTAGCTGAGATCGCTAAGAGCCTTGGCATTCTTACCGTCGGCGTGGTGACCAAGCCTTTTATCTTCGAAGGTAAACCCCGCATGAAGAATGCCCTGTCCGGTATCGGCAGACTTAAGGAACATGTAGATACTCTTATTATTATTCCTAATGATAAGCTCCTCCAGATATGTGATAAGCGTACATCCATCAAGGAAGCTTTTAATAAGGCGGATGAAGTTCTCCAGCAAGGCGTCCAGGGCATCACAGACCTGATCTTCAAGCCGGGCCTTATCAACCTGGATTTTGCGGATATCCAGACCGTTATGAGAGACAAAGGCATTGCCCACATCGGTATTGGAACCGGCAAGGGCGACGATAAAGCTGTGGAAGCCATCAAGGTAGCCATGGAGAGTCCTCTTCTTGAGACAACTGTTAACGGAGCTTCGGATATCATCATCAACTTCTCCGGTGATGTAGGTATCCAGGAGGTTTATGAAGCCGTATCCTATCTTACGGAAGTAGCCGGTGATGAGGCTAATATTATCTTCGGTAATGTAGAAAGTGACGATGTTCCGGAAGATGAGGTGAGCATCACCATCATAGCTACAGGTCTTCGTGATGTATCCGGTACAGGAACGGCTAAAAAGGAGAACCGGGATGCGGCTCCTGGTCCGGCCCAGCCCGCCGGGGATCATACCCGGACGGTATACACGGAAGCGGCAGCACCTGCAGCTAATCCGGAAGCATCTGGCCGGAGTGCCGCTGGACAGCATGCCCGGCCGGCCGCTGATTCTGACCAGGGGGAAGTAGGAATCAAGATTCCTGAATTTCTTCTGAGAAGATAAGTACAATTATGAAGATAAGCATTTTATAAGGATAAAAACTGGTAACAGTTTCTGCAGTTCCTGGGCACCGGCACGGATCGGGCCGGGTCTAATGAAGGGAAGTGTTATTATGAGTGCGGAAATACTTTGTGTGGGAACAGAGCTCCTTCTTGGAGATATCGTGAATACCAACGCCCAATATATATCAAAGAAACTGGCCCATCTGGGCATAGATCTCTACTATCATACCGTGGTGGGCGATAATGCCGATCGCCTTTCTCAGGCGCTGGAAGTAGCCCTGTCAAGATCCAACCTTGTGATCATGACAGGCGGCTTGGGCCCTACTAAGGACGATATGACCAAGGAGATTACAGCCAGATATTTTGGCAGGAAGCTTCAATTTGACCAGACAACCTATGAACATGTCAAGGAAAGGCTGGAGTCTTATGGGATATTCCAGATGACAGACGGGCAGAAGAAGCAGGCCATGGTACCGGAGGATTCCGTGATCATTCAGAATCCGGAAGGCTTGGCCCCCGGCATCATCATGGTCAAGGACGGCAAAGCGGTGGTTATGCTGCCTGGTCCGCCCAAAGAGATGAAGGTTCTTTTGGAGAAAGCCTGTGATATGTTCCTTAACAAGCTGTCCAACCAGGTTCTTGTATCCATCAATATCAAATGCAAGGGGCCGGACGAGATGCCTCTTAAGGAGATCGGGGAGGGCCCCATCGCTGACCAGCTGGGTGATATCCTGGATAACGAGAACCCTACCGTAGCAACCTATGCCAAGGAAGATGGAGTTCTGATCCGAGTGACCGCATCCGGAAAAGATCGGGAAGATGCTTTGATAATCATGAAGCCGGTTGTGACAAAGATAGCAGAAATCCTGGGCAATAAGATTGCCTGGGTAAAAGAAGATAAATGACATATAAGAAAAATCCACTCGCCCATTACTGCTGTAAAGCAGGGAGCGAACGGGTATAATAGCTGAAGTAAACATTATGACATTCGGAGATCCTCTGGGTCTCCGAATGTCTATTGTTGTATTGTTCTTTATTTCGTTATTATTAGGAAGGGAGATGGGAATGGCACGTAATCTGCTGGAATTAGTCAATATCTCTAAATCATTTGGGGAAGACCTGGTACTTGATGACCTGAATCTTGAGATCCGGGAGCAGGAATTTCTTACCCTTCTTGGGCCATCAGGCTGTGGCAAGACCACAACCCTGCGAATCATCGGCGGCTTTGAGGTGCCGGATACAGGGAAAGTCATTTTCGAAGGCAGGGATATCACCCAGGTTCCTGCCAATCGGAGGAATCTGAATACCGTATTTCAGAATTATGCTCTATTTGAGCATATGAATGTGGAAGAAAACATTGCTTTTGGCCTTCGCATTTCCAATAAGAGTGATGCCTATATCCGGGACAAGATCCGCTATGCCCTCAAATTGGTGAATCTGGAAGGCTTTGAAAAGAGAAAGCCCCGGTCATTGAGCGGAGGCCAGCGGCAGAGGATAGCCATTGCAAGAGCTATTGTCAATGAACCCAGACTCCTCCTTTTGGACGAACCCCTGGGGGCTCTGGATTTAAAACTCAGGCAGGACATGCAATATGAGTTGATCCGTCTTAAGGAAGAGCTGGGTATTACCTTTGTCTATGTCACCCATGACCAGGACGAGGCCCTGACCATGTCCGACAAGATTGTAGTGATGAACCAGGGTTATATTCAGCAGATGGGAACTCCTGAAGATATCTACAATGAACCCGAGAATGCCTTTGTAGCTGACTTTATCGGAGACAGCAACATTCTTGATGGGATCATGATTGAAGACCGGCTGGTAGAGATCCTTGGCCATCGCTTTGAGTGCGTTGATGAGGGGTTTTGGAATCATGTTCCGGTGGATGTGGTGATTCGGCCTGAGGATGTTGTCATCAAGGAACCCGGCCAGGGAATGATAGACGGCCTGGTCACATCCCTTCTTTTCCGGGGTGTCCACTATGAGATGGACGTCATGGCCGGCGGCTACGAGTGGCTGGTTCATAGTACCGTCGGCGTAGCGGAAGGAACAAAAGTAAGTATTTCTGTGATCCCCTTCAATATTCAGATCATGCATAAGCCGGAATCGGAAGATGAGATGGCCGTTGCAGCAGAAGATCTGTAGAAGGGAGCTGCGATGAAAAGAAGTTATCTCTCAGGCCCTTATCTGGTATGGGCTGCCGCCTTTATCCTGCTGCCCCTGGCTATGGTAATCTACTATGGCTGTACGGACGAATCGGGTCATTTCACTCTGGCCAATATAGCAGCTATGAAGGATTGGGTTCACTACAGGGCCTTTACATCTTCCCTGATTCTGGCATTTCTTGCCACCCTGATCTGCCTGCTGATCGCCTACCCTCTTGCCTGGTTCCTCAGCCAGCATTTTCGCAACAGCAGCAGTTTTGTCGTCATGCTTTTTATCCTGCCCATGTGGATCAATTTTCTGCTCCGGGTTCTGGCTCTCCAGGTGATTCTGTCCAAATCAGGCATGCTGAACGCCTTGCTTCGCTTTCTGGGTTTTCCTGCCCTCCGGCTTATGTACACGAAGGCAGCCATATTGATCGGTATGGTCTATGATTATATTCCCTTTATGATCCTGCCCATCTACAATGCACTGACTAAAATAGATGAGAGCGTGGTGGAGGCAGCCATGGATCTGGGGGCAGATAAAAAAACCGTTTTCCGCAGAATCATTTTCCCTCTCTCTCTTCCCGGGGTGATCAGCGGAATTATTATGGTATTTATTCCTAATATATCAGAGTTCGCCGTAGCGGATATTCTGGGCGGTTCCAAGATCCTCCTCTTCGGCAACGTGATCGAACAGGAATTCAATGTAAGCAGCAACTGGAATCTGGGATCCGGCCTATCGGTTGTGCTGATGCTCTTTGTATTTGCAAGCATGGCCATTATGAACCGAAAGGATAGCAAGGAGGAAGGAGGAGGGGTGCCCTTATGGTAAAAAAAAGAGGTATTTTCGGACGGATCTATATCCTGATCATCTGTCTGCTCATGTACGCTCCCCTTTTCCTGCTTGTTGTGTGTTCTTTTAATGCCTCCAAGCAAAGAAGTATATGGGGCGGTTTTACCCTTCACTGGTATACCGACATGTTCCGGGATGAGGAAGTCATCCGGGCGGTTACGACATCCCTTACATTAACAACAGCAGCGGCTTTGACGGCAGCTGTGATTGGAACTCTGGTTTCCCTGGGCATGACAACCATGAAAAGACGATCCAAGGCTCTGGTAACCATAACATCCAATATTCCCCTGCTGAATGCGGACATTGTAACCGGAATATCGATCATGCTGCTCTTTGCCCATTTTCTTTCCCTGGGTTATACCTCAGTATATATCGCTCATGTCACCCTGGGTCTTCCCTATGTTATTCTAAATGTTTCTCCAAGAATCATGGGGATGGATAAAAATATATATGAAGCAGCCCTGGATCTCGGCGCCGGTCCCCTGTACGCCTTCCGCAAGGTGGTCCTGCCGGAGATCTTTCCCGGAATCGCAGCCGGATTCTTTTATGCATTTACCATATCCATGGATGATTTTGTTGTTACATATTTCTCAAAAGGACCGGGAATGAACACCATTTCCACCATGCTCTACCAACAATTAAGAAGGGGGATCAACCCGGAAATGTACGCTTTGTCGACCCTCCTCTTTCTGGCGATCATCCTCCTGCTGGGGATTGCCAACCGGGTATCTATGTCCGGCAAGGAGGTGACAGGGACATGAAAAGGACCGGTATGATTCTGCTGGCTGTTTTTGCAGCCGTATGCATCTGTTCCTGCACCTCTTCGGAGAAACAAAACAATGAAAAAAGTCTGATTGTCTTTAATTACGGCGACTATATTGACCGTGATGTTCTGGAACAATTCGAAGAAGAAACAGGCATTAAAGTAGAATACGAAGAATACATAACTCCTGAGGATATGTATACCAAATATAAATCAGGGGTTATTTCCTATGATGTGATCTGCACTTCCGATTATATGATCGAAAAGATGATCAAGGAAGGAGAAGTCAAAGCACTCGACTGGGACAAAATGAAGTACGGGGACAATCTGGACCCGGTTTATATGGATTTTTGCGGGCATTTTGATCCTGGGAACCGGCACGCCTCCCCCTATATGTTCGGCACCGTGGGCATTCTCTATAATACAGATGAGGTAGAAGAAGAGGTCAAGAGCTGGGGCATCTTGTGGGATCAGAAGTACAAGAAAGACATCATCATGGAAAACAGCATGAGAGACGCCTTTCTGGTGCCTCTCAAATGGGAGGGACACTCCCTGAATACAAAAGACCATAAGATCTTAAAAAAAGCCCAGCAGCTGCTGATCAATCAAAAACCTCTGGTAGCTGCTTATCTGGTCGATGAAAGCAGAGATACCATGATAGCCGGAGATGCTTCCCTCGCTGTCGTCTACTCCGGAGATGCCACGGAAGCCATGGAAGCCAGCGACAATCTTGATTATGCCGTACCCGAGGAAGGAACCAATATCTGGTTTGACTGCTGGTTTATCCCCGAGTCATCAAAGCATGCCGATGAAGCACGGCAATTCATAGACTTCATGAACCGGGAAGACATAGCCTCCAGGAACTTTAACTATATCTGGTATGGTACCCCCAACAAAGCGGTCTATGACAGCCTCGACGAGGAAACACGTCAGGACCCCACCATCTTTCCCAACGAAGAAGTATTAAAAAGATGTGAGGTCTACACCTATCTGGGAGAAGAAACAGAACGTTACTATTCCAGATTGTGGAAGGAGCTTAAAGCGTATTGAACCGATACAGATCCGGATACAGGTACCGATGCTTTTGTCTGTTGATACAGAAGAGGGCGTCAAAGTAATACAGGTGCAGATAGGGCAGCTGGTCCGGGCTTAATACCGAACACATTGATCAGTATATAACCGCCATTAAATATAGGAGAAAAACTATGGGACACCGTTTAACCATCACAGACATCAATAAAATGAAGGAAGAGATCTCACATCGCAAATCTGTTGTAAGGCCCGAGCTTCTTGACAAGCTAAAAACGGCAAGAGCCCAGGGTGACCTGAGTGAGAACTTTGAATATCATGCAGCCAAAAGAGAAAAAGCCAAAAATGACAGCCGGATACGTTTCTTGGAAAAAATGATCCGCAATGCAGAAATCATCAAAGATACGGTGCCTGATGATTGTGCTGGCATAGGGAAAACCATAACCTTCTATGTAGAAGAAGATGACGTGGAAGAACAATGCTCCATCGTCAGCACCATGCTCTCCAACTCGCTGGAAAATCGCGTCAGCATCGAATCGCCCATGGGCAAGGCCTTAAGCGGCCGCCGGGTAGGAGACAGGGTCCAGATCCGGGTCAGTGACTCCTACAGCTATTACGTAGAGATACGAAAAATCGAAGACTTTGACGATGCCCAGATTCCCATTAATGCGTACTAGATTAAATGAGGGACGGTTCATGAAGCGGCCTGGAGATGAATTGGGGTTTTAGTGAAGAAGGAATACAGGCAGG
>CAMOVS010000045.1 GCA_946627575.1 uncultured Lachnospiraceae bacterium | reverse complement strand
TGCACGTCCTCGTCAAATGCATTCGCTGTCAGGGCAATAATGGGGATGGTCTTTGCGTCGTCCCGCTCCATTGCCCGTATTGTGTGCGTGGCCTCCAGCCCGTCCATCTCCGGCATACGCATGTCCATCAGAATTGCGTCATAGTAGCCCGCCGGATGTTCAGCAAAGAGCTCTACCGCTATTTTCCCGTTCTTAGCATGGTCAGCTTCCATATTCCGCATCTGCAGAATCATTCGGATGATCTCTGCATTTACATCCACATCCTCTGCCAGAAGAATATGTTTTCCGGTCAGATCCGTCTTGGCCTGCTGACTTTTTGCCGGCGACTCTTTTCTCTTCTGGGCGGACTTGAACTCATCCAGAACGGCAGCTGCAAACAGCGGCTTGGGAAGAAAGCTGTCCACACCGGCTTCAAGCGCTTCCTCCAGAACATCATCCCACCGGTAGGCGGTAAGAATGATGATAGTGGACTCATGACCGATTTCTGAGCGAATCTGTCGTGTGGTCTCCACACCGTCCATCTCCGGCATTTTCCAATCTACAAGGATCAGATTATAGGGTTCCATGCGGGCATGGCGAAGCTTGACCATATCAAGGGCCTGCTTTCCTGAGCTTGCAATCTCCGTGGCGATGCCGGCCTTTTCAAGCACCAGCTCCGCATGTTTGCAGGCGACCGGATCATCATCCACGATCAGCACCGTCATTTCGCCGGGATTGATCTCATCCTCTTCCTGCAACTCTGTCCTGCCGGAATCCGAGAGGGTTACCGTGACGACAAAGGTTGTGCCGACGCCTTTTGTACTCTCTACTTCGATATTGCCGTTCATCAGCTCTACAAGACTCTTTGTAATAGCCATGCCGAGGCCGGTATTGCCGTATTTGGTCGTAGTAGAGGAATCCTCCTGCGAGAAGCTGTCAAAAAGACGCGGCAAATACTCTTTACTCATACCGATGCCGGTATCTGAAATAGTGAAACTAAGCGTAGTTTTTCCGTCAAATTGAGCCGTTCTTTCTATCTGCAGCTCCACCTTGCCGCCGGCCGGGGTAAACTTAACCGCATTGCTGAGAATATTGATCAGAACCTGCCGCAGCTTTATATTGTCGCCGATATAGTAATCATCGACATCAGAATTAATGCGGCACTGGTACTCCAATCCTTTATCCTGACATTGCCCGCTAAACATGGTATTGATTGCTTCCAGCAGTTTCTGGAAGGAGAACTCTTCGTGTTTGAGCGTGAGCCGCCCGGACTCGATGCGTGACATATCCAGAATGTCATTGATAATCCCTAACAGGTGCTCGGCAGATGATCCGATCTTTTCCAGGTACTCTCTGGTTTCATGCGATATATTCGGATCATTCAGGGCGATACTGTCAAGGCCGATAATGGCATTCATAGGCGTGCGGATCTCATGGCTCATATTGGACAGGAATGCCGTTTTTGCCTTGCTGGCTTCCTCAGCCGCCGTCAGCGCTTCACTAAGAGCCTGCTGCTGCTCCAAGTTGCTTCGGGTATATGCATCTACATCCACGAAGCAGGCGCCCACACTGTCGATATGCTTCTCGTCCTGATCCCCTGCCTGATGAACACGGGCAAAGCGGACGGTCTCATAGCTCTCTTTTCCATGACGCTTCACCATATAGGTATGAGATATAACCTGCTGCTTTTTCAGCCCTTCCCGGATGGAATCCGGCTGTACAAAGCGCAGAAACTCCTCCCTGTACGGCTCCGTTATGTATTGATTGGCATAAGCAGTTACAGAGGAGAGATAGGTAAAATGCTCCCCTTCCTTAAAGCCGGTCGAATCAAGATCCGCGTGCGCCTGGTAGCATACGCCCGCATCTTTATCCAGTTCCAGATAATATACACTCCAGTAGTCGGCAGCAAGCGCTGTGATCATCTTATCCTGCTGCTCCCGATGTCGTTCCTCCTCCAGCAGCTTTTCCTGCAGAGCCAGACGATGCTCCAGTTCCTCCTGCTTCACACGGTTTTCCGCTTCGGCGGTTTCCTGTTCCAACAGGAGTCTGCTGTTTCTTTTGGTCTGGCTGATGATGAAGCCGAACATCATCAACATGACAATAACCGTCAATGCGGATTGGGCTATACTCCTCCTAACGGTTCCCTCGGATATGGAACTGATGCGGTCGCTGATGACGCTCTCCCGGATCAGGTAGGTAAGCTGCCAGTCGGTTCCGCTTACGGGAATATAGGACAGGGTTTCCCGAATACCGTTGAAGGTAAATGAAACGACGCCTCGAGTTCCGGACCGAAATTCCTTTGTAAAACTTTCATAGGAATAGGGCTTCTCAAAGACAGCATTTTTCATAGCGTCCAGCAGGTTGTCTTCCATGGCAAGCCCGCCAAGTACGGCGTCCGTCAGAGCCGTACCGTTTTCCGTATAGATATTACAATAGGTCGCATTGTCGGTATGGGTCTTCAAGGAAAGTCCGGCAACCATCTCCTGCATGTCGATGGCCATAAAGCAGACGGACAGCGTTTTTCCCTGGAATGCAATGTTGACCGGCACTGCGATAATAATACGCTTATCCTCACCTTCGGGATGGAAGATGGAGATCTCGGGCTCGGAGAGCGTCCGATAGTCAAAGCTGTACTCGTCAATATTGTTTTGACTTCCGGTAGATGTATAGATCAGACCTTCTGTATCCACAAAAGCAAACTTATCCAGATGATAGAGCTGTTTCATGCGCACTTGATACGCCTCCAGATGCGCCTTGTCGCTGAGATCCTCGTCTGTCATCAGGTCAACGGCCACGTTTATCGTCTGAATCTTTTCCTGGAGATTATCCTCCACAACCTGCTCCCGACGTCCTGCCAGCTCATCCATATACAGCAGGCTGACAGACCGGACGGCATCTTCTGTGTCCCGTCTGGCATGGGCTCCCATCCACATCGTTCCGGCCACCAGAATAATTGCGAGAATCAGGCTGCCGATAATCGCAATGGTTGTGATACCATTCTTTCTTCCCTTTTTCATATGGAATCCACCCCTTCTTCGCTGTATTTTATTTATACTTTTGTTCAAATTATATCACAAAGCTAATTGGTTAGAAAGTATATGCTTTTCCAATCCGGTTATAGATAGATACTTACTTCTTTCTTCGATATTCGTATATCCTTTTATCGTATACTTTGTCACCGACAATAAGACCCTTCTTATCCGTACGAAGATACTTCATATCCGCTTTTTCCAGAACTCTCCACGATCCCATGTTCTCCTCCGCACACCAGGCAGTCACAAGGTAGATCCCTTCGTTCTCCGTCAGATAATTCAATACTTTCTTTAAGGCCTCCGTGGCCAGCCCGCGCCCCTGCCAGTCTTTTACCACACTGTATCCTATCTCAATCCGATTGTCCTTATAATCATAAGCGCCGATCGTCCCGACCAGAACACCATCAACATCCATCACCCATGAATAAGTGTGTTCATCACCATAATTCTGAATAAATCTATGCACCATTTCCCGTGCCGTTTCGTGAGTTGCGTAGGGATTCCATCCGGAGTATTTATACATGGACGGATCTGTCCCCATATACCGATAAAGCGTCTCCGCATCTTCCGGGCAATACCTGCGCAGAGTCATCCGCTCCGTTCGTAACTCAACGGTACCATGCACTTCGATCTCCTCGATAGACGCAATCTGCGAATGATAGATAAGGTAATCTTCAATGAATATACCGTCTTCTTCTCCACCATATTCACACATCAGAAAATCATAATTGCCATATCTGGCAAGACCCGTGAATGTCTCTCCGTATATATCCTTTATACGTACATGCTTATTCTCATATTTTGATAATTCCATACTCTAATCTATCCTTTATTAATATGCAGATATTAATATGCAGACGAGACCCTAAGGTCAATTATTCTCGATTATGCAAGAATATCGTGAATATCGACCTTTTTACCCTGATATCATATTATCATAATTTTCATATAAGGGTTACAGACAAATGAATGTCCAGGATATCCTTAAATTCTAATTGTCCTTAAATCTATCTTATGATATTGTTTTTTTAAGGATAGAATAAGAAAATACGTAAAAGAGAAAGTATACTCATCGGCCGGAAGGAGGTGCTCGCATGTTAAACAGATTTTGTAAGAAACCTTTATACGAAGTAACCCGCATCCTGGCAAAAACAGCCATGGGTGTCGAGAAGGCGGAACTTGTCATCAGAAATGCTAAGCTGGTAAATGTCTGTACTGCGGAGATCCAGGATGGTATGGATGTTGCTATTTCCCAGGGCCGTATTGCCCTTGTAGGTGATGCCTCTCATTGTATCGGAGAAGAGACAAAAGTCATCGAGGCGGATGGACAGTATATTGCTCCGGGATTTATTGACTCCCATATCCATGTAGAGTCGGCCATGATCCGCTGCGGAGAATACGCCAAAGCGGTCGTACCCCACGGAACGACGGCCATCTTCATGGATCCTCATGAGATCTGCAATGTCTTTGGCCTCAGAGGGGTCAAATACATGATCGATGATGCTAGAAGAGCTCCTCTTAAAGCCATGTGCAATGCCCCATCCTGTGTGCCGGCCGTGGCAGGATTTGAAGACACCGGTTCTTCCATCGGACCGGAGGAGATCCGGGAAATGATGACCTGGGATGGCATCATGGGGCTTGGCGAGATGATGAGCTTTCCCAATGTTCTTAATGCCAATGAAAGTATCCACGGAGAACTTGCAGAGACCCTGAAATCAGACAACATCATAACCGGCCATTATTCTGTTCCGGAGACCGGACCTGGTCTTAATGCCTATATTGCCTCCGGCATTCGCTGCTGTCACGAATCCACCCGTGCGGTGGATGTGGTAGAGAAAATGCGTCGCGGCATGTATGCACAGATACGTTACGGCAGCGCCTGGCACGACATGCCGGTCATTATTCATGGAATCCTGGACAACAAGATTGATGACCGTTTTGCCTGTCTGATCTCCGACGACACCCACCCGGACACCCTGATTCAGGACGGACACATAGACTATATCGTTCGCTGCGCTATAAAAGAAGGACTTGACCCCATCAAGGCCATCCAGTATGTCACCATCAACCCCGCGACCTGCATTCGGATGGACCATGAGATGGGCAGCATCACACCAGGCAAGTGTGCAGATATCGTTTTCTTTGACGACCTTCATGATATCCGCATCAACCTTACGATCATTGACGGGGATATCGTAGCGGAAAAAGGAAAAATGACGGTAGACATCCCGGAAGGGGACATCCCCGATTTTGTTCTTGATTCCATGCATGTCGGTGAAGTCATAAGCCCTGAAAGCTTCCGCATCCCGGCCTTGAAAGGAACCGAAGCGAATGGCACCAATACCGTTCGTGTCATAGAGATCATTCCCGACCGTGTAGGAAATTATGAGCGTCTGATCGATCTTCCGTCTTCCAAGGGATATCTTGAAGCGGATACTTCTTTGGATGTAATGAAAATGGCGGTTTTCGAGCGTCATCATGCAAGCGGGACAAAGGGAGTCGGTTTCGTAAAAGGTTTCGGGTTCAAAAAAGGGGCCATGGCCCAAACCGTAGCCCATGATGCCCACAACCTGCTTGTAGCCGGAACCAACGACGAAGATATGGCCCTGGCAGCTAACACTCTGATTGAATGCGGCGGAGGTCTCTGTGCGGCAGCGGATGGAAAAGTACTGGCCCTGGTACCCCTGCCCATCGCCGGCCTCATGAGCGACCGGCCTGTGGAAGAGGTGGCCGACATGGTCAGTGATCTGACAAAAGCCTGGAAGGAAATGGGCTGTGTCATCAACTCCCCCTACATGACCATGGCCCTCATCCCTCTGGCCTGCCTGCCGGAACTGCGGCTAACCAACAGGGGATTTGTCGACTGCCGAAGCTTCCAATTCGTAGATTTGTATGCGGAAAACCCAGGGACAATCGCTCCGGATGCTCCCGGCAAGGCCCAGCCGGATCCACAGATGGAAGAAAAACTATTTGAAGACCCCAGCCTCAGGGAGACATAAAGATGGAAACGAAATACAAGTATGTCAGAATCCAGGGCCTCGAACTTGCGGAAAATACCATGTATGCCAAAGGAGTCTTCAGCATGTGCTGGCAGTTAGTCCAAAATGAAATAATGGACGAAGAAGACGCAGCATTATTCAAAGAAATTGACAGCTGGTTTGCTGAATCTCTTCCCTGGCCGGAACCCTGCAAGAACCAGGAAAAAGTCGTATGTTTTTTCAAAACAGAAAACACCGACGAAATGATGAAAATGATCCGGCCCGCCCTCTGGCTGCTGGAGAGATACCACCATCCCTATTTTCTGGTCTACACCAACACACCAGGCGAGATCGTCTACGAAGACCAGTACCAGGTCGCCGTCAAGGTTCCCGGCGAGCTCATCATCGAAAAGCTCCAGGAAAAATGGGGACCGGAATAATTAATGGAATGACAGTTCTTGAATTAGCCAAAAGCAGGCATCCTCACGGAAATCTTTCTTCTTAAGATCTCCGTGAGGATGCCTGCTCTCTAATATCTATTCATCTTAGCTTATCCGATAGGGTGCTTGACTCCCTCTTTACTTCTCCATCACATTAAAACTGCCCAGACAGTGCAGTTCAGGAATAGCCTCCAGTTCCGTAAGAATCTTGTCAGATATACCGTTCTCATCTTCTATCTCAATGATATAATTGTAGCTTCCTAACTGACTTCCCTCCGGGCGGTCATGGATCGTAACAAACTCCAGACCTGTATCGTGAATCTCGACTATAATATCGTCGATACGATTTGCCTGGCAGCTTGCCACGAACACAGCATGGGTCTGTGCTTTCCCTTCCTCCTCCAATCTGGAAGAAGCCAGGACATAAAACCGGGTCTTATTGGTATCAGTGACCTGTACATTCTCAGCCAGTACAGTAAGTCCATATAGGTCTGCTGCTCCGGGGGCAGCGATGGCAGCAACCGTCTTATCGCCGGATTCTGAAACAAAACTGGCTGCCGCTGCGGTACTATCCATTTCCTGTGTGGCGGCATCCGGCAGGTGGTCCTTTCTCCATTCAGCACTCTGGGCAATTCCCTGGGCATGAGAATAGATGGTCCGAATATCATCAATCGATGCCCCCGGCAAGGCCATTAAAGTCTGGTTGATTGGAAGAATAACCTCTCCAACCACATAGATATCTTTCTGGGCAATCAGCACATCGATGTAGTCTGTCACAGCGCCGCCCAGCGTATTTTCCTGGGGAATCACCGCGTAATCCGCTTTGCCTTCCGCCACATCCGCCATGGCATCCGGGACAGTCTCTTTGGGTTGGAAATCCCCGTTCGAGAAAAAAAACTGTGCTGCTTCCTCCGTATAGGTTCCCTCCGGACCAAGATAGCTGATTCTTGGATTGTCCACCAGCTTCGAAGAAACCGGAGCGGTACTCTCTTGCTCTGATGTACTTTCAGAGGAATTCACAGCCTTGGAGCTGTTAGAACCGCAGGCTGCCAGCAGACTGCTTACTGTTACTGCCATTATGATCAATAAAGCTACGATACCCCTTTTTCTATTTAACATGTAAAGCACCTCCATTTTCATTGTTCTAATATATCCTGTTCTTTCCGGGCACAAAAAAACACATGTGGTGCATAAACGGCCATACTGACTCAAAGCTTAATTTAAACTAATTATTTTCATTCTTCTCTTTTCTCCTAATCCCTATGTATTCTAAAAGTTTTTATACACATTATGCAAGAAACTAAAGTGGAGACCTTAGATCCGCTCCATCACCCAGGCAAAGGCTCTGGCTGTTCGAAGATCAGCATTTTTAAAATGATTTCCCTTATTCCACTCAAGGACACAATCCACTCTGGCATTCTTTAATATCTGTTC
>CAMOVS010000044.1 GCA_946627575.1 uncultured Lachnospiraceae bacterium | reverse complement strand
CTGATCGCCGATCTGGACCAAGCCCTGGAATGGGCAGATGTCATTGGAATCGGTCCCGGACTAGGCCTTTCTGCAAGGGCTCGTATTTTCCTGCATAAAGTCTTGTCTGAGGGCAGGGTTCCCTTGGTTATCGATGCGGATGGAATCAATAATCTGGCAGTCATGCTGAAAGAGAGCACGGAGATCAGGACCCTCTACAAGGATTATCCCTACGGAATTATTATGACGCCTCATCCGGGAGAGATGTGTCGGCTGACGGGCAGACCGGTTGGGGAGATCGTAACCAATCTTGTGGATACGGCTTCTTCCTTTGCGGATGAGAATCATGTAATCGTACTGAAAGACGCCCGGACGGTAATTGCAGGAGGAGGACCTTATATCTATCTGAACCGGTCCGGCAATTCGGGCATGGCAGTCGGGGGAAGCGGAGATGTCCTTACCGGAATGATCTGCGGTATTCTGGGTCAATATGGACCGGATTCCTTCTCGCAGGATGGCAGGGACCGGCAGGCGATGCTTGTCCATGCAGTCCGCCTGGCTGTATACTGCCATGGCATGGCCGGAGATCTTGCGGCCAAAGAAAAGGGTCAAAGAGGGCTTATGGCCTCGGACCTTCCGGACGCCGCTGCCAGAATTATGGATCCCGGATTTGATCCGGACCAGGGCGGGACCAGCCTGCCTGGCGGCCGGCACACCGGGAAGTTCCTGATAGAAAACGATGGAGGTGGAGTGTTTGGATAATGCAGCCGTCATAGTGCTGTCGATTGTTTTATTATTGACCATATTGGTTATTGCGGCTCTTACGGCGATGATGATCCGCCTGACCGAGGTCATGAAGCGGAGTGATTTTGCCCGCCTGAAAAAAGAAGAAGAGGAAAATGAATACGAAGAAGAGATCATGAATATCGCCCAGGAAGGCCATGAGCAGGGAGTGATTCTGGCGGATGAGGCGGAGATGATCTCTAATATCTTTGAATTTGGCGATAAGGACGTAGAGAACGTCATGCAGTTTCGCCAGAAGATCATAGCCATCGAGTCCGGGACCACGATTGAAGAAGCGGTTCATTTCATGGTAGGACAGCAATACTCCCGCTATCCGGTCTACGAAGAAGACCTGGATCATATCGTAGGCATCGTCCATTTCCGGGATGCGGTAGCCAGATATTTTGAAGCCAAGGACGATCCGGTAGATGATATCATGCGGCCGCCGGTATTTGTTCATGAATCCAAGGACATCCATGAATTACTGACCCAGATGCAGGATGACAAGAGCCATATAGCCATAGTAGTGGATGAATACGGGCAGACGGTAGGACTTGTGGCCATGGAAGATATCCTTGAGACCATTGTAGGGGATATCCTGGATGAGTACGATGTCGAGGAGAAGGACATCATCCGGCTTCCGGGCAATGGGGGCTTCATTGCCTCCGGCATGATCCGTCTGGATGACCTGGAAGAGATTCTGGAGATCTCATTTGACACGGAAGAGTTTGAGACCCTTAACGGTTTCCTCATCCATGCCATAGGTCACCTTCCCAAAGCCGGTGAGGAGGTCAGGGTAGATTACAAGGGTTATTCTTTTATATCTTCCGAACAAAAGGATAAAGTGCTCCGCCAGATTCACATCACAGGCAGCCCGGATCCTGACCAGGAGATCTGACGAAAGTTTTTTTACTGCAGCTTTATGCATTAAACAGAGATAGTCATTTTTATTATAAAGAAAAAATAGACACTATAAATAACAAAGGAGAACGGATATGTCTGGACATTCTAAATTTGCCAATATCAAACACAAAAAAGAAAAAAATGATGCCGCAAAAGGAAAGATCTTTACGGTGATCGGAAGGGAAATCGCGGTAGCTGTCAAAGAGGGCGGCGCTGATCCCAACAATAACAGTAAGCTCCGGGACGTCATTGCCAAGGCTAAGGCCAACAATATGCCCAACGATACCATAGAGCGCGGCATCAAGAAAGCTGCCGGCAACCTGGAGTCTGTGAATTTCGTTCAGAATACCTACGAAGGCTATGGCCCCAGCGGCATAGCCATTATCGTTGAGACCCTTACAGATAACAAGAACCGGACCGCAGCCAATGTCCGGGCCGCCTTCTCCAAGGGCAAGGGAAATATCGGTACAAGCGGCTGCGTATCCTTTATGTTCCAGAAGAAGGGGCAGATCATTGTCTCCAAGGAAGATTATGAAACGGATCCCGATGAGTTCATGATGCTGGCTCTGGATGCCGGAGCGGAAGATTTCGTGGAAGAGGAAGACAGCTATGAGATCGTTACCGAACCGGACAGCTTCAGCGAGGTTCGGGAAGCCCTGGAGAAGGAAGGCGTTCCCATGGCTTCTGCGGAAGAAACCATGATTCCTGACAACTATGTCAAGCTTTCTGATCCTGATGACATTAAGAATCTGAACAGGATTCTGGACCTTCTTGAAGAAGATGATGATGTCCAGGCCGTGTTCCATAACTGGGAAGAAGAGGATTGAGAGATTGAAAAGAAGCAGATACTCTCTCTGCATAGGAATAGCCCTGATGATCCTGATGGCCGCTCTGGCCGGATGTACCAGGTCTCAGGGCAAGACGGATTCTACTGCTTCCGAAGGAACTACTGCCGACCGGTCAAGTGATCTGGCAGCAGTCAGAAGCCGGGGGACGGTAAAGATTGGCGTTCTGGCAGGCAGCCCTCTGTTTTATCAGGAAAAGGATAAGGGTAGATGGCTTGGTTTTGGTGCGGATATGGCCCGAAATTATGTCTCTGGCCTTAAGCTGAAAGCGAAGTTTATCCCCCTGGAAGCCGACCAGGCTCAGGAGATGCTTGAGCAAGGAAATGTAGATTGCATCTGGGGAAGGAAGAGATGGACAGAAGCACAGAAGTCTTCTATGTCATTTTCACAATCCTATCTGAAGAATAAGCTGGCCATCGTGGTTCATTTTAAGAATAAGGATAAGGATAAGTGCAGGGATAGAGATAAACTGACTCAGATGAAAGAATTCGTTGTGGTAGAAGGAAGTGCCGGCGAAGAAAAGGCCAGAGAGTTAGGAGCCAATTATTCCACGGAAAAAGATATTGTCCACTGCCTCCTCCGCGTTGCAGCCGGGACGGCCAGCTGTGCCCTGGTGGATGTTTTTGACAGTACAGCCATGATCGGGGACGGCACCCAGTATGAGAACCTTGTTTATACGGTGACTTTTGATCAGGAGGAATACAGTGTGGGATTCCGCAGGGATTCCGACCTGGTTTCAACCATTGATGCTTTCTTCGCTTCGTCCTATAAAGACGGATCCATGGCGAAAATCGCGAGAAAATACAGGATTTCCAAAATGATCATGGAAGTGAAATAATAGCTCAAACAATAGAAATGAGGTGATTTTTTATGTATCCCTACTATGGTTACAGATATGTATATGGTTTTGACTGGACGATATTGCTGGTCCTCATAGGTGTGGCCATCTGTCTTTTGGCTCAGGCCAAAGTATCTTCCACCTATGCCCGATACAAGAAAGTAAAAAGTCACTCCGGCATTACGGCGGCCATGGCAGCTGAGAAGATCTTGAGAGGAGCCGGGATCTATGATGTGCAGATCCAGCATATCTCAGGCAATCTTACAGATAATTATAATCCAAAGACTAAGATCCTCAGCCTCTCGGATGCCACTTTCCGGTCGGATTCGGTGGCGGCCATCGGAGTGGCAGCCCATGAATGCGGACATGCGATCCAGGATAATACCTCCTATGCACCCCTTAGGATTCGGGGTGCTATCGTCCCGGCGGTTAATATCGGAGCCACAATTTCCTGGCCTATGATTCTGATCGGTGTACTTTTGGGCTATGCCAGACCTTTGATTTATCTGGGAATTCTTCTGTTTTCATTGACTGTAATTTTTCAGCTGATCACCCTTCCGGTGGAATTCGATGCTTCTGGCAGAGCTCTCAGGATTCTGAGTGAGTCCGGCCTGCTTTATCCGGAAGAAGTGAAGGGGGCAAGAAAGGTTCTTACAGCGGCAGCCCTGACTTATGTGGCAGCAGCAGCCTCTTCTCTGCTTCAGCTTCTGCGTCTGGTACTTATTTTCGGACGGAGAGATTGAGACAAATGTAACTGATCCGCTTTGACCCTTGCACAGATTTTTAGCTGCCGCTTATATCATTGCAGGCTGATGAGGCTTCATCATGACGTCGATTCGTATACTATGTGTGGGTAAAATCAAAGAGCAGTTCTTTCGGGACGGGATAAAAGCCGCGCTGGATCAAATCAGGAAAAAATGTCCGGTTTCGGTGATCGAGTGTCCCGATGAAGCTACTCCGGCCAGGGCGTCTCTTGCTGTAGAAAAGCATATAATCGATCGGGAAGGAGAACGGATCCTCTCCCATATATCCGGTGAGGATTATGTGATCGCCCTGGCTATAGACGGGCGGCAGGAAGACTCAGACCGATTCGCAAAGAAGCTTCGTAAAAGGATAAAGCTTCTGACCCGGTCCGGCGGATCCTGTGTTTTTATCATTGGCGGCTCTTTGGGCTTATCAGAGGCCGTCCTGAGGAGGGCTGACGAGAGACTCAGTTTCTCTGCTATGACATTTCCTCATCAGATGATGCGGCTGATCCTATGTGATCAGATCGCGGCAGCTATTGGCAGGTCGGGTGAGATATGAATCTATAACAGCTGCAAAATCTTTCCGCGCCAAAACGATCGAAGACCTTTGCCGTCAGATCCTGTCGGTTAACAGATCTTCGATAACAAGGTGGGGGAAGTTTTAGACAGTGACTACATCAATCATTAGGAAATATGAGTACACTGATCCAGGTATCCAATCTTAAAAAAAGATACGGAAGTTTTGAGGTTCTTCAAGATATCAGTTTTGCGGGTTCGGCAGGGGAATGTGTCTGCTTTACCGGGAGAAATGGGTGTGGAAAGAGCACTTTACTCTCTTTAATCGCAGGAGTTGACCGACCTGATGGAGGAGAGATTGTATTTGCCGGGGGGCGGATCCGAAGAGGCTATCTGCCTCAGGCTAATCCTTTGATTCTTTCCGCCAGCGTAAGAGATAACCTGAACCTGTGGTGCGCTGATAAGAAGCAGCTTATGGCTGCTGCTGACCGGTTTGACCTGGCCAGCATCCTGAAGAAAAGAGTATCAAAACTTTCCGGAGGAATGAAGAGGAGGGTAGCTCTTGCCTGTGCTATGGCCTCCGATCCCCGCATCCTGATTATGGACGAGCCTACGGCAGGTCTTGATATTGAATACAAGGAGAGTATACGTAAGGAAATGAGAGAACATATGGATCGAGGGGGGCTACTGATCATGGTTTCCCATGAGGCTGAGGAGATCCGGCTTTCCGAGAACCCCTTTCTCCTGGATGAGGGGATCTTAAAGCCATACATAGGATCTTTATCATAGAGTATGATTACTGTTTAGCAAACCGGTCATATCATATTTTTAAAAAAGGGAGGAGTGATGAAATGGGTTCTAATGACATCAATTATCAGGACCAGAATCCCGCTGGTCCGGCAAACGGTTTTTCCGGGAATATGAATCCGGAATCGATCAAACAAAAGAAGAAGTTTCCCGTATTGCCTGTATCGATAGGAGTGGGCGTAGTAGCACTGATTGCCATTATAGCTGTTGTGCTGTTGAAGTCAGGCCTTTTTATGACGGATCAGCAAAAAGTGTTCCTGGCAGTCAGCAATACTTTGAGCGAGGATCCTGTTCTTGCGCCATTTTCATCGATCACAAAAGTGACGGAAAGCGATGCGGCAACTGTTGATTTGTCCATGAAGATGGATCCCCTTTCCATGACTGTTACATCTGCTGCTGATACTGGCAAGGGACAGTTCAGTTTGGACGGGACGGTAGAATACTATGGAACGAATGTAGCTTTTAAAGGCCTGCTTGATGATACTTCTTTACGGTTGGCACTTCCTGACATCAATAATAAAGTGCTGGAATACGATTATACCAGGGACAACAACGGTTTTCTAAAAGAGCAGTTAGAGGCCAGCTATGGACCGGGAGCATTGGATCATTTCAATAAAATGTTAAGCAGCTATGTGTCTATACTCAAGAAGAGCCAGGCCCTTCATAAGAATTTTGAGAAAAAGATGGGAAAGGCCCTGGAAGGTGTGAAGACGAAGAAAACAGGAAGCAAGGATTGCCAGATCGGCGGAAAAGACCAAAGCTGTGACGAGTATACCATGACCCTGACTGAAAACAATATCCGGGATATCGTGGAGGCTTATTTCGATGCTGAAAATGAAACCTGCGGTCAGGAAATGAAGGATATAAAAGAAGCACTGGAAGCATTAGGTGCTGATAGCAGCAGTATGGATATGGATCAGATGAAAGACCAGATCCTTTCCCAGATCAATATGAAAGATACGGATATTCATTTCTATATCAAGGATAATAAACTGGCAGCTCTTGACACAGAGTATGAAGGTTCCAAGGGGAAGATGGAATTCCGTGGAGGAGACAGGAGAACTTCCGATATTCTGCTCACTGTCGGAGAAGGTGATTCCGCCGCCAGTATCAGCAAAACGGACGAACTGTCAGGCAAAGAAGATAAGGGATCGATCTCTGTTGACGGCGAACCTGTACTTGATTATACCTATAATACGGACAGTGGCAAGTTCACTATCAGTCACCAGGAGGAAGATTATTTTGGGGACGTCCAGTCCACGGAGATAAGCGGAATATTAAAGGGAAGCCCGGACGGCCTTCAGTTTGCCATTGATAGTATGGATGAATCTTTCGATATGGATCTGAAGCTGAAGGAGGGAGCCCGGATCGAAGCCCTGACTGGAGATGTGTTCGATCTGGGTAATGCCTCCCAGGAAGATGTGTCAAATGTATTTGAGGAGATTAGTGAGGCATTTGGTCAATATTAGTTAATACTAATTCAAGGTAATGAATATGAGGCACAGAAGAAAGTATTTATGGTTGGAAATGAAGAGCGCATGCCTTTGCTTGCTGATGGCTCTTGCAGGATTAATCATATCAGCTTTGCTTCTGTGCCTTTTTCTTTTTGGGGCCGGGAGGGTTTCCGACCGGCAGAAGAAAGATGCCAGGATCCGGCTGGCTGTGGTTATTCCGGAAGACCAGGCTATGCTCCGTCAGCTTCCGGCTCTGGCTAACCGGATGGAAAGTGTACGTCAGTTTGCCAGCATGGAGAATTGTAATTATGAACAGGCGATGGAAGGCTTTCGTGCTGGAGATTACCGGATGGTAATCGCCTTCCCCGACGACTTCTTCAGCAAGGCAGAACATATGGAAGAAACCGAATTCCAGATTATCGTCCATGAGGACATGGGTTATGCCGAGAAGAAAGCTATCGCCTTGATCGATGGAGTTCAGGAGGTCATGCTTCTGACGGAGAATTCTATCAAAGCCATGTATGACAGCATGAAGATCTATGCCTATTCCTTCTCCACCAGGGATATGGAGGATGGTCTCCTGGAAGCATTCGTTATGGAAGCCCTGAATCGTGATGCCTACTATGACATCCGCTTTATCTCTGCTTATGGAGATTATAGTTTTCCTGAGTATTATGCTTCTTCCCTGTTCCTGATCCTTGTTCTGATGGTTTCTATATCATTCTTCAGGCTTTACAGAAGGGAACAGATAAGCCTGGAAAGAATAATGTCCGGATCCGAAGGGGATCGTCTTCTTTTCGGCTTGATGAAGATATTCGCCATCGGTCTGATGATCTCCATCATGATGCTGGGAATCCTTTATATCGGGGACAGAATATGCGTCCGCCTGGGATCATGGTTCATCACCATGCGGCCAGGGACTTGCGGTCCCGTCATGGTCATTGCTTTTTCTCTGGCTCTTTATGTTCACATTTTCGGATTGATATCTGAGAAGAT
>CAMOVS010000043.1 GCA_946627575.1 uncultured Lachnospiraceae bacterium | reverse complement strand
CGGGTTTTGAAAATGGTCGACGGAGTCATCCTGGTGGTTGATGCTTTTGAAGGTCCCATGCCCCAGACCAAATTTGTGACCAAAAAGGCCCTCGAGCTCAATCTTCCTTTTATCGTCTGTATCAATAAAATCGACCGGCCGGAAGCCAGACCGGAAGAGGTCATGGATGAAGTACTTGAGCTCTTCCTGGAGCTTGATGCCGGTGATGAGCAGCTGGACAGCCCCTTTGTCTACGCTTCAGCCAAATCAGGCATCGCCATGCTGGAGATCGAAGAACGCGGCAAGGATATGACTCCTCTTTTTGAGACCATCCTGAACTATGTTCCGGCTCCCACCGGCGATCCGGACGCAGACACCCAGGTGCTGATCAGTACCATCGATTATAATGAATATGTAGGCCGGATCGGTGTCGGCAAGGTGGAGAACGGTTCTCTTAAGGTTAATCAGGAGATCCTTGTGGTCAACCATCATGATGAGAGCATCCATAAAAAAGTAAAAATCAGTAATCTTTATGAATTCTCCGGTCTTAACAAGATCGAGGTTCAGGAAGCGTCGGTAGGGTCCATCGTAGCCATCTCCGGCATCAGCGATATTCATATCGGCGATACTCTCTGCTCCCCTGAGAATCCCCAGCCCATACCCTTCCAGAAAATATCGGAGCCAACCATCGCCATGCAATTTCTGGTAAATGACAGTCCTCTGGCAGGCCAGGAAGGCAAATATGTTACATCCAGGCATCTCAGAGACCGCCTTTTCAGAGAATTGAACACCGATGTCAGCCTCCGTGTGGAAGAAATGGAATCCACGGATTCTTTTAAGGTTTCAGGAAGAGGAGAGCTCCACCTGTCCGTCCTGATCGAAACTATGAGGAGGGAAGGATACGAATTCGCCGTCAGCAAGGCGGAAGTTCTCTACCGAACAGATGACAAAGGGCGCAAAACCGAACCCATGGAAATTGCCGTCATCGATGTCCCGGAAGAGTATTCCGGCACGGTCATTGAAAAGCTCAGCCAGCGCAAGGGTGAATTGCAGAACATGACCATGTCCGGAACCGGATCCACCCGTCTGGAATTCTCCATTCCTTCCAGAGGTCTGATCGGTTATCGGGGAGAATTCCTCACCGATACCAAGGGAAACGGTATCATGAATACTCTTTTCGACGGCTATGGGCCCTACAAGGGAGACATACAGTATCGAAAGCAAGGCTCTCTTATCGCCTTCGAATCCGGAGAAACCATTACATACGGTCTTTATAATGCACAGGAACGAGGGATCCTTTTTGTAGGTCCCGGCGAAAAAGTTTATTCGGGAATGATCATCGGGCAGAATGCAAAAACCGATGATATAGAAGTGAATGTATGTAAGACAAAGAAACTGACCAATACCCGGGCTTCCGGGTCGGATGAAGCTCTGAAGCTGACGCCGCCCAGGATCCTAAGCCTGGAGCAGGCCCTGGAGTTCATTGATACGGATGAACTGGTGGAGATCACACCGGATCATATCCGTCTTAGAAAGAAAATCCTTGATCCGACAGCCCGCTACAGAGCCAAGAGGAAAGCATAAACAGCTTGTAAGAAACAAGTAGATTTTTAATTTTTATTCAGGATATACTACACGAAAAGAGGGCTGCTCCATCCCCGGGCAGCCCTCTTATGTTCAAAAAACGATAATCTCATGGTCCAGCTGACCATAATAGACCTCTTCTCCCTCCGTCAGAGTGATCCTTCCATTACTGCCATCTGTTACAGCCTTCTTGAAGGCCGCGATCTCATCCCCCGGAACCAGAAGATGGAGCAAAACCCGATCCGTATACTCGGTATCTTCTATCAGGTAATGGTTCTTCTCAAGGATATAACGAACTTTTCCCAGATCCGTATAATCCATATCCGCCAAAAAGCGCCGGCCCGGTATTTTCTCTATGATATCCGACCGGGCAATCCCGTCCTTGGCAGCCTCCGTGTAAGACCGGATCAATCCACCCGTTCCCAGAAGAGTTCCGCCAAAATACCGGGTAACCACAATTACGATATTGTAGATATCGTGATTCATAATCACATCCAGTATCGGTCTTCCGGCCGTACCGGCCGGCTCTCCGTCATCGCTGCACCGGGTAATTATCTGGTCCGTCCCTACCCGAAAGGCAGAACAGTTATGCCGGGCATCCCAGAACCGTTTTTTCACTGCCTCAATGTATTCCTGGGCTTCCTCCACGCTGTCTACATGCTCAACATGGGCTATAAATTTTGATTTTTTCTCAACATAAAGGCCGCATCCACCTTCAAACACCGTCTTATGTTTTATCATGTGATATCCTCCGCCCTGGATCCGGTCAGAAACCGGCTGCCTATAACGATTCCCAGGGCCATCCTTTGTTCATTGCTACTGTCTTTTATACCCCTGCCATCCGGGCTCCTTCCATCCATCAGGATTCAGACCATGAATCCCCGATGGATCAGAATCATATTCTTAATCTTACCACATCATCACCCATAAATCATCACAAATCATCCTTTAACGAGCCCTATCCCATCTGGGATGAAATGCGGACATCCAGTCATCATACACCTCACAGAGGGAAACCGGGGTCACCTGTTCATCCGCCACCATATTGAGAAAGGCTTCCGCTTCTTCCTTATCCTCAGACAGTCCTGCAATCTCACAGCGATCCAAAGGCTCCATACCCTGCCGGAATCTCTCCTTTGTCATACAGACTCCGGCATAAGGAATGATACGGTCCGAGACCCGATCCGGAATCCTCTTCCCTGTCTTCGGGCTTGTTATGAGATACTGCTCCACCACGATCCCATAATAACCCTCTCCCGTCCTGTCAGAATTGATATCATGATAGACCAGATGATAATCAAGATAATACTTCTTCTGATCTCCTATAACATACGCAGCCTTCCTTTTACTCAAAATCCTTCCCCTGCCTCATTCTAAATAACATACACAACAGATTCGATTGTGATTCCTTCCTCCATAGCTCCTTTTGTCCGGAATCTACCGGATGCTGTAATTATAGGAAAATTATTACTGTTTTTGAATGTTGTTTTTTACCATTTATGGGTATTATTTGTTGTTTTTGATAGGAAATTATTTACTGCAGCGTGCTTGTAATGCCATATTTTTACATTTACATATTTTCTCATATTTGTTAAAATAGATTATTACTCCATAAAAAAGGGGGCGCCGCAGTTGTGATCCTCTCATTTTTGGCTAAATGAGAGGGCCTTACTGCGACGCCTCTTATTTCACAGATCGATCATCATCTAAGGCCGGACTTGTCCAGAACAGCTTCCATCTTCTCTGCCGCCATGCGGAACTGGCGGAATTCCGAGTCAGCCCACCGTTCTTCCAACCGTTTCTCCACACCGTTGACGCCGATAATAGAGGGAACCGATAAAGATACCTGTTCTATCCCATACTCGCCCTGGAATACTGTAGAGACCGGAGCTATGGTAAGTCTCTGATTGAGAACAGCCTGAGCCAGGTAGCAGACACAGGTAGCTATACCGTAATGGGTCTTCCCCTTGTCGGCAATAATCTCCGCGCCCATAGTCCGAACCTTCCGGGATAATTCTGTCTGCACTTCTTCATTCCAGGCAAGACCTACATTCTCACAATACTCGCTGATAGGCACACCGGCTATGGCTGTTCGGCTCCAGATAGGAATCTGGGCATCCCCGTGCTCCCCGACGATGGTCGTTTTTACCACCTCAGTATTAAGCCGGGTATAATCAGCAATCAGCCGGGTAAGTCTGGAGGTATCCAGCACACATCCGGTTCCGAAAACCATTCCGTTGGGCAGGTCCATCCACTGAGCACACTGCCATACCAGAACATCCACCGGATTGCTGACCATCATGATCACGCCCCTGGTATAGTATTTCTTCAACTGATCTACCACATTCTTCAGGATGGCTGAATTACCGGCGATCAGGTCAAGCCGGGTCTCTCCGGGTCTTCGATTCCTGCCGGCAGTGATGATAATCAGATCACAGTCCCGGCAGTCCTGGTATCCTCCGGCTCTCACGGAAGATATCCCCATGTCGGGAATCCCATGCTGGATATCCAGGGCCTCTCCTTCCGACTTCTTCTCATCGATATCGATCAAAACAATCTCTCGGGCCAGGCGGCGGATGGTCAGGGCATAGGCAATGGAAGACCCTACAAAACCAGCGCCGATGATGGCCACTTTTCTTTTCAGAATCTCAAAATCATTCATAACTGTTTCCTTTTATTTAGATTTAACTGCATTCACCATCTTGATCACAACAAAAATATCTTTAGATATTATCTGCCGATCATTCCCGGTTTTTACAGGCGCTTAAGAATTCATACAGGATTTTGGCAGTGAGCCCCCATATAGTCTCCGGCCAACCCCGGTAAAAATATACCGGATTCTGTTTCACCCTCCACCCGTAATTCTTTCCTCCGGGGATCAGCTCATAGGGAAAGTCTTTCCCGGGCACGGTGTCCAGCCTGGTAGCATAGTGTTCCGGCTCCTGCCCTGCCAGATTCTCAAAGGGCAGAGCAAACACATGATCCACCTCGTCGGAAGACCAGGTTCCCTCATAGTCATGGACAAGGGCGGCAAAAGGCCACACAGAGGCGCCCGACGGACCCATAATCGGATCCAGGGCTGCCAGGATCTCAATCTGGCCTTCTTCAATCTTCAATTCTTCCACGGTCTCTCTGACCGCAGTATCTACCGGGAATTCCCCTGCCTCCATGCCCCCTCCGGGGAAACAGATCTCTCCCGGCTGCACAGACAGGTCACAAGCCCTCTTTTCAAATAGAATATGGTATTCCCCACCTTTTTCTATCAGAGGGATCAAAACGGCAGATTCCCCCTTTCTCCGGGTGGTCAGTCCGGGGATATGCTGCCTCCAGAGGCGGCGGATACGAGCCGGCAGGTCTTCCCCGCCACTTCGTTTTCCAACCCTGGCAGGATTATTTCTCGCCCCAGATTTCGCTGCATCGGCCAAACCGTTTCCATCAGCAGAGTTTTGTGGGCCATCAGAATATCCGGATCTTTTGCTGTCATCCCAAAGAGCTCTTCTTCTTCCTGTGGCAAGAAGGAGGTCTTCCGACAGGAGAACATCCTCCCCATATTCTTTAAAGTGCATAATCATATCGGCTGTCAGGGACAGGTCTGCCTGCTCCTGACCGATTTCTTCCCTGGACACCCACTCGGCCACAGCCAGTTCCTGGTCATCAAGGTGAACCGTCTCATCTCCCTCCAGTTCACAATAGTAACCCATAAGAAGGTTGTCAGCAAAACCCCAGGGCTGGCTTTTGTAATAGCGAAGGTTTTTCACCCGCAAGCCGGCCTCTTCCATCACTTCCCGGGCAACCGTCTCCTCCACGGTCTCACCGATCTCGCAAAAACCGGCAATCAGAGCAACTCCCCGATAAGGCCTGTCCCGGTATCTGGTAAGCAATATTCGATTCCTGCAGACGACCGCTACGATCACAGCAGGGGCGATCACCGGGTAGATCTGGTTGCCGCAGGCCGGACAAATCAACACACGTTCTCCGCTTCCGGGCCTCGTCTTGGCCCCGCACCGCCCGCAAAAGCGATGATCGCGGTACCAGGTAAAAAGGTGCCAGGCAGTCATCCCGGCAAAACACAGGTCTTTCGGCATCAGCTTCCTGAATAGTCTGGTGCTGTAATAATCAAAGCCCTCCAGATGCAGATGGCCCTCATCTCCAATGCCGCCGCTTGTCATATGGCCCATATATAGGAAGTAGGAAGTCCGGTCAATCCTAAATAGGTATTGGAGGTCATCTTCCGCGAAAAGAGAAGCCGAAGGTATGGCCAGCCTCTCAATGTCTGATTCTCCCTCCTCATCCGCCAAGGTCTCAAGCATGACACGGCCTTGGTAAAAAACGAATACCCCATCCTTCTCCCCTGGCTTAGTCGGAATATATTCATTATGGTATATATGAGGATAAATATCCTGAATCATAGATCCATCTCCTCCTTAAGCAGGACCAACCGGTCTCTCAGCGCACTCCTCCCAAGCGGGATAAGGGCCAGATCCTTACCCACACCTTTCCGATCAGGTCTTCCCTTTTCACCGGGCCAAGCAGGGGGTCTCTGGAGTCTCTGCTATGATATCTGTTGTCTCCCATCAGAAAATATTCATCATCTTTTAATTGGTAGGGACCAGCCTCGAGCATGTTTGACGATTTAAAGTCCTCTTTATTCTTGTAGACGCCAAAGACATCCTCCTCCAGAACACGACCGTCAATCGTGATCTTATCATCACCGATCATCCCTATGGTCTCCCCGGGAAGGCCTATAATCCTCTTGATATAAATAGGTCTTCTGGTTTTTCCATCAGCATCCTCCTCAGGAATACCCGGACATATGACGATGTCAAATCTGGCCGGGTCACGGAAACGGTAGCTGACTTTATCGACGATCAGGTTCTCGCCGTTATAGAGTGTCTCTTCCATAGATATACCGTCCACAACGGCCCTCATCCCCACAAAATGCGTGATAAGATAAGCGGCAAGGACCGCTCCCAGGATGTATAAAACAGTATGAAGAACTTTTTTCATATCTTTTCTTTCTCCTGTCTTTGATGGTTATTGGCCTTTGGGGGCAGAATAATCATAACCATTTAGCCTCTCCCGTCACTGATCGATCCTCGTCTGTGTTTCAGAATATCCCAGGCAAAATAAGCCAGAAGGAACAGCGAGAGCAGCCCAATCCAATAGACTCCCTTTTTCCTGGAATCCGGTTCAGCCAGGCTTTCCGTGGTATAGATGGTCTTTGTCTTTACATCCTGCTCACCGGCCTTAGCCGATGTATCCTGATCACTATTTCCATCTTCAGATCCGGCTTTGGCATTGTCCTCAGCAGCTTTCTTTACCTCTTCCCCCTCTTCCACATTGCTATCAGGATCATATCCCTGAGCATTCCGGTTCTGTTCAAGGAGAAAGCTCTTGTCCCGAATAGAAAGATAAGACCCCTGTTTGGGATAGCACACCAGCGTTTTGCCGTTATCCTGGGAAGGCTTAAGTACTTTTCCGGTCTTTTTATTTTTAAGCCGAAGGTAGCGGGCGATTCCTCTGGCATCCGCCTTGGCCATCTCCCTTAGCTTATCATCCGATTCCAGGAAGCGGGTAAAGTCATGGTCGCTGTCAATAAAGGCATGCTCAACAAGAATAGAAGGCATAGCGTTGAGAACACCTCTCCGGATAATACCGTAATAATCTGCCAAAGACCCGTCGGGATAGGTCTCTCCCTCAGCGGACAATCTCCGGATCAGACCCCGGTTATGAATTCCGATCTCGGATAGCTCAAGGAGAATGCTTCTGGCCAGCTTCATCCCTTCCTTGGATATAGCCGGTCGATAGCTGGCTTTCTTAGGTACGATAGCACTGCAGCCATCCGAATATTTACAGCTGGGATCATAAGAATCGAAATGCAGACTGATCATCAGATCCGCATCCTGATTCAGCGCCCTTTTGGTCCGATTCTCAATCTTGACAAACTTATCCTTACCCCGGGTAAGCTTGACTGCAACATTATCATACTTAAGGAGTTCTTCTTTAAGCATCCTGGCAAGCTTCAAAGTCAGCTTCTTCTCCGAAGTACCATTGGCTTCCGCTCCGGAATCCACGCCTCCGTGACCGGGATCAATACTGATACGAAAAACAATATCTTCCTGGCCTTCCCCGCTGCCGTCGGTCTGATCAGCCGCCATCAGCGGCTCCGGGCAAATGGCAGCTAAGCAAAGAAGTGCCAGCATCAGGAAACTGATAATACGGAACATATATTTATTGGGCTGAATCTTCATGAACTGCTCCTCTACTAATAAGTTCTAACATCATAATCGACTGCAAATCATCTGTCGGGCTGTTTCCCAAAGGCGACGCATGTAGGTCATT
>CAMOVS010000042.1 GCA_946627575.1 uncultured Lachnospiraceae bacterium | reverse complement strand
ACTTCAGTTACAATCAATAGTTCGTCATATGACCCATGCGGATCTGCTTGGTCTTCAGATAGAAGCGGTCGTCATCATTGGCCTCAATGATGATGGGTACTCTTTCGACGATCTCGATACCATAGCCCGAAAGGCCGGCTACTTTGGTGGGATTGTTGGTCATCAGCCTCAGCTTCTTCACGCCGAGATCAGCCAGAATCTGGGCTCCGATCCCATAATCCCTGAGGTCCTCGGGAAAGCCCAGGGCCAGGTTGGCTTCTACCGTATCCAGACCGGTGTCCTGCAGTTGATAGGCCTTAAGCTTGTTGATCAATCCGATGCCCCGGCCTTCCTGTCTCATGTAAAGCAGAAGCCCCCGGCCTTCCTTCTCGATCATCCGGATGGCCGCCCGGTATTGCTGGCCGCAATCACATCGACGGGATCCCAGAGCATCCCCGGTCAGGCATTCCGAATGAATTCTGCAAAGAACCGGCTCCCCATCTGAGATGTCCCCCTTGACGATAGCCACATGGTGCTCACCGTTTAGTTTATTGACAAATCCCAGGATGCGGAAGTGTCCGTAATGGGTTGGGAAATCAGCCTCAGCTTCCCGGCTGACAAAGCTTTCCGTCCTCCGCCGGTACTGGATCAGGTCCGCCAGGGTTATGAGCGGAATCCCTTCGGCTTTGGCATAAGCTGCCAGTTCCGGTAGGTGGAGGAGTTCTCCATCCTCATCCAGGACATGACAGGATACGCCCACCGGCCTTAAGCCGGCGATCCTTGCCAGATCAACCGAGGCCTCCGTAAAACCTGTCCTCTTAAGCACGCCGCCATCTCTCGAAACTTTCAAAAACATGTGGCCGGGAGTTGTTATATCCTCCGCCTTTACTTGAGGATTGACCACTGTCTGAATGGTCTTTACCCGGTCATGGGAGGAAAGCCCGGTCCGGACACCTTTGCTGTCCAGAGATATAGACGGAGCAGTTCCTCTCTTATCCGTATGGGTCCAGAGCGTTTCTGACAGATCCAGCTGTCTGGCAAGGTCTACCGGAATACTCAGAGTCAGCATCCCGCCTCCCCTGGCTGTCATCCGTTTAACCAGGTCGGTTCCGGCTTCTTCTCCTGCCGCGATCAAAGCTCCGATATTGCTTTCATCTTCATCATCCACAGCAAGAATCATAGATCCGGCCCGGATGGCCTTGATAGCCTCCTCAATGCTGTCAAATGCATATTTGCCCATGATATCTACTTCCTTCCTCTATATTCTAAAAGAAACGAATCGTTCATTTCTTTTTTATCAGAATCCATTTTCCGCAAGGAAGGCCATGGTAATCTTTGACTCCTTCCCCTTGGAATCTCCTTGATCTTTATCATGATAGCCAAGCAGCTTTTCCACATATTTGCCTACCAGGTCATTCTCCAGATTCACCGTGTCCCCCGGCTTCTTATCCAGCAAAGTAGTATGAAGGCCCGTGTGGGGAATGACAGATACGGAGAAGTTCTTATCAGTGACCGCGGCCACGGTAAGGCTGATGCCATCGATGGCAATGGATCCTTTTTCGATAATGTACTTTAAGATCTCTTCCTTCGTGTCGATGGTCATCCAGATAGCGTTATCATCCCTTGTCATGGAGGTGATGGTTCCGGTTCCATCCACATGGCCGGCTACCATGTGACCACCAAAACGTCCATCTGCCGCCATGGCTCTCTCCAGATTGACTTTACTGCCGCTGCGCAGATCTCCCAGATTGGTCCTTCGGAGAGTCTCATGCATAACATCCGCGCTGTAGCTGTCTCTTCCGATGGATACCGTGGTCAGGCAGATTCCATTCACCGCAATGCTGTCCCCCAGATGCATATCCTCAAGCACCTTTCTGGCACGGATGGTGATGACGGCAGATTGGGCACCCTTCTTAATCGACGAAACCTCCCCAATCTCTTCGATGATTCCCGTAAACATAACAATCCTCCTTAACTCCGATCGAACTCGATCAGCATATCCTCTCCCAGTTCCATCATGCCGGTTCTCCGGAAAGTCCAGGCATCGGCCGCAAGATCGAGACCGGTTCCCTCCACAGGAGTTCTGGCATCTTCTCCCCCAAACATCTTAGGTGCCAGATAACAGTATACATGGTTGACAAGGCCGGCCCGGAGAAAGCTTTCGTTCAGCCTGCCTCCACCTTCCAGGAGAATGCCGTCGATCTTTCTCGCTCCCAGTTCTTTCATCAGGACGGTCAGATCGATAACCCCCCGGTCTGTGGCAGGAAGAGTTATCATCTCGGCCCCGGCCTCTTTCAGAAAGGCCATTTTATCAGGATCCGCCTCCTCAAGACAGGCAACAATCAGCCTCTGATTCCCGGCAGTCTGCACCAGTCTGGAATCCAGCGGGATCCTTAACCTGCTGTCTGCAATGATCCGGACCGGATCGCGGCCGCCTTCCAGCCGGCAATTGAGCATGGGGTCATCCGCCAGCACTGTTCCGATCCCGGCCATAATTCCCGTAAAATGATTGCGCAGCCTGTGGACATGCTCTCTGGCCGTCTTCCCGGTCACCCACCTGGAATCACCGGTATGGCAGGCAATCTTGCCGTCCAGTGTCATGGCATACTTCATAGCCACGTAGGGAGTCTGAGTCCGGATATAATGAAAAAACACACCGTTCAGGGCATCGCACTCTTCCTTCAGGAAATGAGGCACCACCTCAACTCCCTGTTCTCTAAGGATCTGAAATCCTTTTCCTGCAACTCTGGGGTTAGGATCATCAGATCCCACGATAACCCTGGAGATGCCTTCCTCAAGGATGGCCTCGGTGCAGGGCGGCGTCTTACCATAGTGGCAGCAAGGCTCCAGAGTAACGTAGATGCTGCTGCCCCGGAGATCCTCCCCGGCCTCTTTGGCATGGGCTATGGCATTCCGCTCTGCATGGAGCTGGCCGTAGCGCTCATGCCAGCCTTCCCCCAGAACTCTTCCATCCCTGACAATCACCGCCCCTACCAGGGGATTGGGATTGACAGCTCCGCTGCCCTTCCGGGCCAGTTCGATAGCCCTTCTCATATACTTTTCCTCGATCATGTCCGATCTCACCACCTGTCTTTGTCCTATCCGGCAGCCATATCATCTGAAGTAACTGTTTACAGGCCTGCCATATAAAAACCCCGGAACCGTCCATGGACCATCCCGGGGCAAACATCTTAACACAGGCAGCTTCCATAGGTCAAAACACATACAACCCTTTGCTGCCTCTTCCTCTTCTTCCATCCGGACTATACCGTCGGCTCCGGAATCACACCGGATCATGCCTGTTACAGCTCGCGGGCTCACACCATCCGGTGCACACCGCCGGTCGGGAATCTCACCCTGCCCCGAAGATCTTATGACACGCACATCATTATACTCTACTTATCCTGTTATGACAAGAGGAAAATAACAGGAATTCCTTCTCGACTGGACGCCAAGTATTCTGGCAATATTGTTTACAAGCTTCATCTTTTCATCTGCAAGGTCAATAAAGACATCCTGCAGCTTCCTAAGCAGCTCTCTGGCATGATCCTTTATCTCTCATGCATTGGCCATCCTTACAGCCAGTCGATGCTAATAGCTCAGATATTAATACAAACTCTTGACAGCCTGAGGCAGATAGCCGGCCAGCTCTCCGTCCTCACCCATGTCATCAAACTCACTGGCTCTGTAATGCTTGCTCTCACCGGTAAGACAGAGCACGTGGGTACCGTCTTTGGTATAATAATAATCATCTTCTTCAGGCGTATAATCCTTGATTCTGGGTGTGGTAAGTCCATAGAGATAGTGTCCAAGCTTCTCGGAATAAGTCATATCCGACAGAGCTTCCTGTATATATTCATATCCTTCAATATCAGTAGGAATCTGACTGCCGATCTCCATCATATTGTCATCCCAGGTAGAATCCACCTCATACCACTCTCCGTCAATCTTGACCACATTCCAGGCATGTCCACCCAGAGAATTCATGTCCGATCCGGCTTTCCCGGGAACAACCATGGCCTCCATACCCAGCTGGGTCAGCAGGTACTGATAGGCTAGAGAATACCCATCACAGACTGCGGTGTTCTTGTCTCCCCGGGAATTGGCCACCAGCACGCCATAGGAAGTATGAGCAAGGTCAACAAATGCCGCCGGATCATCTCCCATCTCCAGCACCTTATTGTCATAGGTAACCAGCTGGCAAAGCTTGTCATGGACCTGTCTGGCCTTATCCAGCTCAGATGCATTAGGATCGATGTCCGCTAAGAAAGTATCTACCGCTGCATTAAAAGTCTTCATATCATCTTCAAAGGTGCTGTAGGACTCTTCCATACCAAAATAAAAAGTCTGAGAATCCTGGGATCCGGCTCCAATGCTGGTCTTGCTGCCGTTATAGAGCCAGAAGAGCTCCGGATGATCAAAGCACATGGCCTGATAAGCCAGATAATAATAGTGAGTGAAATCATCTTTTGTTAGAGGCTGATCCATAGTGACGCTGATATAATAGTCGGCAGAAACCGGATCTTCGGCAACCATGTACATGGCATCATAAAAGTCCTGTGCTTCTTTGGGAATAGAATCATAATAATAGAATTTAGAAGAATTGTTAATAAGCAGTCCCTCCGATACGGAAGGAGTATAAGCCCGGATGGCCCGGTCAACCCTATCGACATCTTCCTGGGTATATTCCTTCATATCGCTGAGTTCGAGCACCTTGCCCATATCTCCGGTAGGCATGGCCTGGCCAAGCTGCATAACCTGAGCACCGTTCTTCCCCAAATCAAGCTTGGTGGAGCCTTCCGATCCTGCACTCGTTTCCTCCACCGCTGCACCGGTAGTCTCCTCCTTCCCGGCTGCTGTCCCGCAGCCTGTCATAAGGCCGAGAATCAGTATCATGGCCAAACTCCATGCGATCCAATGCGTCATTCTTTTTCTCATCTTCTTCATTTCCTCCTTCGTGCGCTTCTTTAATGTTGTGTATTATGAATGTATTATTCAAGAACGCCTCGGCGTTCTTTGCCCCGGCTAAGCATTTACAGGGACAGGGCCCTCTCCATCTGCCGGGTCATCTTCTCGCTCTCCCCCGGCCCGTAGCCGATATTGTCGTATTCTTTTTTGGCTTCTTCCCAGGGCAGGACATCGATGGATTCTTTCAGGTACTCCAGAATATCCGCAATGCCTTCCCCCGTATAGGCGCTTGTGTAGAAAATCTTCTTACAACCGGCAATCCGAAGCCATTCAGCCGCCTGCTCAGGATCGGCTGCCCAGTGATCAATCTTGGTGACTACCCCTACGATCTCCCGGTTGCTGACCGACACCACATTGGGCGGATAAAGGGAATAAGGCTCTATGGCACTCATCAGCAGACCGATCACATCCGCCTCCGCCCCGTAAATCGCCAGCGCCGAAGACAGTTCCTTGGTCTCGGCATACTCTCCCGGCGTATCGATCACCACATCATAATGATTAATATACTGGGTCTTATGGTAAACGATCTTTTCTCCCTTCATGGCCTGCATGATGGTCGTCTTTCCGGCTTCACTGCGGCCGACAAACATAATTTTACGCATGCATACCTCCCTTTCCGTGTCTGACAAAGGCCCCGATGTCTCCCTACATAGCATCAGGCCGGAATCTTCATCTCCATAAATGGCAGCTGCAGAAACTCTTTTCATGCATTATTTAAAGATAATTATACAATGAAGCACGGTCATTTGTACAGACCGGCAAGATTAAAATTGCAGGAGAGCTTATTTCATGATAGAGTAAACGATAGTTCCAGAATTCAATCAGAATCTGTACGCTCTCCGCTGCCGATCCGGCGGCTCTTGCCTGATCCGCAGGATCACCCGCCTTCGAGAGCGTATATCAGGAAAGGAATCATATCATATGAATTATAAAATTATCAACGGCAAGCTCCTGGTCGATGAGGGACATCAGATCGTTATCAAAGAAGGAGACCTCTATGTACGGGATAAGATTCTCTCCTTTATTGCCCCGGCATCCGAGGAAAACTTCGAAGTCATCGATGCCAAAAATAAGCTGATCATGCCGGGCCTGATCAACATGCACTCCCACGCCTACATGACCCTGATGCGCAACTATGCTGATGACGTGGAGTTCTCCAAATGGCTCTTTGAGGGAGTCATGCCCGTGGAAGACCGGCTTCCTGCCCAAGCGGCCTACTGGTCTTCTCTCCTGGCTTTCTCCGAAATGATCCGAACCGGAACCACCTGCTTTGTCGATATGCATATGTACCACCGCCAATCTCCTCTGGCAGCGCGGGAAGCCGGCATGAGGGGCTATATCGGCAGAGGCCTGGTAGGAGCTTCCTTATTTGAAGAGGGCAACCCCCGCTTCCGTGAGGCTTTGGCTGAAAAAGAAGAATTCGAGAGTGACACCCTGCAATTTATCCTGTCCCCCCATGCCATCTACAGCTGCGGTCCCGGCTTGCTGAAGGAAGTTGCGGAGCAAAGCAGAGAGCTGGGACTGTTAAAGCAAACCCACCTTTCAGAAAGCATCACCGAAGTGGAGAACTGCCTGAAAGAGCACGGGAAAACACCGGTAGAATACCTGGCAGATCTGGGCTTCCTCGATGAACAAACCATCCTGGCCCACTGTGTCCAGATGCAGGGTGATGACCTTGACATCATCAGGAACTCCGGTGCCACCATCGTAACCAACCCAGCCAGCAACGCCAAGCTGGGCAATGGTTTCGCGCAGGCTGCCGAGATGGTGGAGAAAGGAATCAACCTCTGTATCGGAACCGATGGGGCTGCCAGCAACAACACCCTTAACATGTTCCGGGAAATGACTCTATTAAGCCTGATCCAAAAAGGCATTCACCATGACCCGGTATCCCTGCCGGCTGAGACGGTAGTCCGGGCAGCCACGGTCAACGCCGCCAAAGCCCTTGGCATGAAGGACCGGCTGGGTGTCATCAAGGAGGGGGCCGCCGCCGATCTCATTTTCCTGGATCTGGATACCCCATCCATGTTCCCGGCCAACAATATCCTTTCCTCCCTCTGCTATTCGGCAGGAGGATCCGAAGTATCCACCGTTATGATCGACGGAAAGCTGGTCATGAGAAACAGAGAGCTTCTGACCATCGATATGGAAAAAGTTTATTATGAAGTGAACAAAGCCGCAGAGACATGTCTCTGACAGAAGAGCTTCCCTTAAATTATCTTGACCCATGTAAGATCCCGATCATCGATTCCGGATCACGTATCCCAGCTAAAGATAGATTCAAAAAACATGAAATGGAGAAAAAAATGAGTATCATAAGAGATGCATCCCTGGCCCCCGCCGGGCTGAAAAAGATTGAGTGGGTTCGTTCACATATGCCGGCTCTGTCCGAGATTGAAAAGCAGTTTGAAGCTGACCAGCCTTTTAAAGGACTTAAAATCGCCGTGTCGGTCCATCTGGAAGCTAAAACGGCCAATCTGGGCCTGGTCTTAAAGAAGGGAGGAGCCCAAGTTTTCCTGACCGGCTGCAATCCTTTGTCTACCCAGGATGATGTTGCTGCCGCTGTAGCCTCCCTGGGCGTAGAGACCTTCGGCAAGTATGATGTCGACGCCCAGGAGTATGAAGATCTCCTGGCTGCCACCCTGGCCTGTCATCCCCACCTGATCGTCGACGACGGAGGCGACCTGATCCACCTGCTCAGCGGCCGCTGCAAAGAATACGGCGACCAGCTGATCGGAGGCTGCGAGGAGACAACCACCGGCATCTACCGGCTTATGGCCCGGGAGCGGGAAGGCATCCTTCCCTGTGCCATGATGGCCGTCAACGATGCCAAAGCCAAACACTACTATGATAACAAATACGGCACCGGTCAGTCGGTCTGGACCGCCATCATGGACACCACCAACCTGATTGTAGCCGGAAAAACCGTAGTTGTCGCCGGCTACGGCTGGTGCGGCAAGGGCGGCGCCATGCGCGCCAAGGGCCTGGGCGCCAAGGTCATCG
>CAMOVS010000041.1 GCA_946627575.1 uncultured Lachnospiraceae bacterium | reverse complement strand
GGGAAGACTACCTTGCAGAAAATCTTCCAGTCACTCATCCCCAGGGTCCTGCCCGCATAAATCAGGTTGATATCCACCTGCTCAAAGGCGGCCCTGGCATTCCGGTACATGAGGGGAAAGGAGATCACGGAGGCTGCAATCACACAGCCGACCCAGGACTGGACGATCCTGAGATCAAATTGATCGTAGAGATAAATCCCCAGAGGCCTCCTCCTGCTGAACAGAAGCAGGAGGAAAAAGCCCGAGGCTGTGGGAGGAAGGACCATGGGCAGAGTCAGGATGGAATCCAGCACCGCCCGGGCTCCGCTTTTTCTTCCCATGACCCATCCGGCCGTTAATACCCCAAGGACAAAGCAGAGCAGGGTTGCCACAATGCCTGTCTTCAGAGAAATAAAGAGGGGGCTCCAGTCCAGGGATTTTAAAATGTCTATCCATGTTTCCATGTGTCATATCACCCTTGCTTATTCCACATTTGTGTCAAAGTAATACTTGTCAAAGATTGCCTTGGCCTCGTCGGAGGTCACGTAGTCGATAAATTCTTTGGCTGCTGCACGGGTGGTCTCGTCAGCCTCTTCATTATTGATCTGAGCGATGGGATAGATGATGTTGCCGCTCAGATCATAACTGACCGTCTCTAATACTTCGACCTGATCCTCATATCCGTAAGTATCGGAATAGTAAGTGGTCCCCACTTCACAGGACCCTTCTGTCACTGCCAGAAGAACTTTGCTTACATTGCCCTGTTCACTGATCTCCACACCGCCCAGGGCGTCGGATACTTCCTGGGTCGTGATCAGGGAAGGATCATCCACCTTCTTCAAAAGGCCCAGATTCATAAGAGCCTGTCTGGTGTATTTTCCCACCGGCACACTGCCGTCGGCCAGAGCCAGAGACTTGGCATCTCCAAGACTGGCAAGTCCTGTAACCCTGGTGCCGCTGTCCTTTCTTGTCAGGACGACCAGCTGGTTGTTTACTACATTGGCCCGGGTACCGTCCACTACGAAACCTTTATCCGCCAATTCGTCCATCTGCTTCTGGGCAGCGGAGAAAAAGACATCACAGGTATAACCTTCTTCAATCTGAGTCATCAAAGTACCGGAGCTGTCGGCATTATAGATAATCTTCACCTCCGGATGGGTCTTGTTGTACTCTGCTGCAATTTCTTCCATCACGGTGCTGAGGCTGGCCGCGATAAAGACCTGAAGCTCGACCTGGCTTCCGTCATTGCCGGCCATTGTGTTCTTTTCCGGTTCACTCTTGCCGCCGCAGGCAGCCAGACCAGTCATAAGTGCACCTGCCAATAAGAAAGCCATCAGCTTTTTCGTCGTTTTCTTCATCAATAGTCCTCCTTTTCAGCATTTACTATAAAAGGTATATCTTTACATCCTCGCCGGCTTTTCCCCCGCTATCTTCCGGAATTTCCACCAGGCAGTTGCATGCTGCCATGGAAGAGAGGGTTCCGGAGGCATGGCTGCCGGCCAGGATGGTTACTTCAGAGCTTTCTCTCTCATAGAAACCTCTCATAAATCGCCGCACGCCTCCCCACTTGGGAGAGTCATTCTTCAGCTTCCCCATACAGGTTTTACTTCTGATTCCGGGATTGAGGGAAAGCGCTTCCAAAACCGGGCGAATCAATAGTTCAAAGTTCACGGCCACCCCATAGGGATTGCCCGTCAGACAGATTACCGGCAGCTTCTCCTCCAGGACAAAGGCCAGGGTGGGAGCACCGGGCTTGAGACTGACTTTCCAGAAGAGTTTCTTCCCCTTGAGGTCGGCCATCACCTGGTGCATGATATCTTTTTCTCCTACAGATACGCCCCCGGTGGTAATGATCAGATCGCTCGTTTCTTTGGCTTTACGGATTCTGTCTGCCATGATGGCCGGATCATCCGGGCAATGCATGGATTCCACCCTGGAAAACCCAAGGTCTGCCAGCCTGCCCACGACCGTATACTGATTGGAATCATAGATCTTGCCGGCTTTCAGATCCTGGCCCGGTGCAATCACCTCATCCCCCGTGGAAATGACCGTAATGGCCGGCTCGCGGTAAACCTCCAGCTCATTTAGCCCTGCTCCGGCTGCGATTCCCAGGCGCATTCCGTTCAGGACGGTTCCGGCCCGGAGAAGAATGTCTCCTTTCCGATAGTCCTCCCCTTCATAGACATAATTCTGGTAAGGGGCTGCTCCCCGGAATATTTTTACCCGGCTGTCCGGGCCGGTGAAGTCGCCGGCCTTTCCCGGCTCATAATCTGTGTCTTCCTGGCGGATCACCGCATTGGCTCCTGTTGGAATAGGGGCACCGGTCATAAGCCGGACACATTCCCCCTTATGAACTTCTCCGCGAAACACCTGTCCCGCGTAGATTTTACCCAGGATTCTTAATTCCACCGGATTCTCCTCGGATGCGCAAATGGTATCCTCCCCCCGGACTGCGTAACCGTCTAAAGGAGACCGGGGAAAGGGAGGCTGGTCATAAGAAGCCTTCAGGTCCAGGGCCAAAACCCGGCCGGAAGCCCTGGCCAAAGGGACCTTTTCTATATCCCTGACAGGATCTGCCGCTTCTTTAAGGGTACGGATCGCTTCTTCCAATAACATATCAGGTCCCCCCCCCCTCTACTTTCTGGCACATTCGCCTGCGCGTCCGGTAAGGATTCGAATGCCGTGATCTAGCTGGTCAATGACCAGGCCCAGACTTTCCTTTACTGCCTTGGGGCTGCCGGGCAGGTTTATGATCAGAGTCTGATTACGGATAACCGATGCCTCCCGGGACAGCATGGCCCTTCTGGTAATCGCCATGGAACCGGCGCGAATGGCCTCGGCAATTCCGGGGGCATTTCTGGTCGCCACATTCATCGTGGCCTCCGGTGTCACATCGGTTGGGGCAAATCCGGTCCCTCCGGTAGTAACGATCAGGTTTACCTGGCGCTGGTCACTAAGGCGAATCAATTCTTTTTCAATTTCTGCCTGATGGTCCGGCAGGAGAATGGTCTCAAGGACCTCATAGCCATTTTCCTTTAGAATCTCGACAATGGTCGGCCCGCTCTGATCCTCCCGCTCTCCCCGGAATCCTTTGTCACTCAGGGTGATCACCGCTGCGGTCAAAGGTCTGTCCGGGTCCAGGCCCAGACACTCTACCGAATCTCCGACACGGATGCAGCCGGCCTTCTTCACCACGGCGAACACCCCTTCCCGGGGCATGATACAGTCCCCCATGGTCTGATAGATGGCACAATGGCTGTGACACTCTTTGCCGATCTGGCTCATCTCAAGAATCGCTTCTCCTATTCGAAACCGGGTGCCTACAGGCAGGCTCCGGAAATCAAAACCATCCACGATCAGGTTTTCCCCGAAATCTCCGTAAACCACCTTGGCGCCTTTCTCCCGAAAAGCATCGATTTTTTCTGAAGAGAGAAGGCTGACCTGGCGATGCCAATGCCCGGCATGGGCATCCCCTTCCAGGCCCCAGTTCTCTTTCAGGAAGACTTCGTTCACTTCCCTTTTTTTCGTTCCTTTTTTTTCACTGATACAGATTCCTTTCAGTACGCCAACCATCAATTTTTAACCCCCAATTGCAATCATTTGCTTGTCTTCTGTAATCTCTTCAATCCTGCCGAAACAGTGGGCTTCCGGTTTCTCATATATGATCTTCTTCAGAACCTTCGCCACTGCTTCCTCCCCCTGGCTGCGAAGCAGGTCCCGGATGTTTGCCACCGGGGCATAGCACAGACAAGGCTTCAATTCTCCCGTGGCCGACATCCGGATCCGGTTGCATTTGTCACAGAACTTTCCATGAACCGGACTGATCAACCCAATCGATCCCTTCCAGCCGGGAATCTGATAGTAAACTGCCGGCCCGTTTCCATGGATCCTCTGATCCAATGCCATATCCGGAAACCGGTCTTTCAGGCGCCGGATAAGATCTTCGTTGGAAATACCTTCAAATGTCTTTCCGGATCCGATCGGCATCAGTTCTATCATGCGCACATCAAGTTTTTTTGTTTTTGCCAGTGCAAGCAGGTCCGGCCACTCCCGGTCATTTACACCTTTCATCAATACAGTATTTATCTTGACCCGGATGCCGGAATCCAGTGCCTGATCCAGCCCTTTCAGAACCTCATCCAGGTGGTCTCTTCCGGTTATTCTCCTGTAGTTTTCCCGATCCAGGGTATCCAGACTGATATTAATCCCGTCCAGGCCGGCTTTTTTCAGGTCCGGCAGATATTTGGAAAGGAGGACTCCGTTGCTGGTCATGGTAATCTGATCGATCCCCGGTAAATCTCGGAGCATGGACACCAGCTCCGCCACACCCCGGCGGGCCAGGGGCTCCCCGCCGGTAATCTTGATCCGGTTGATCCTCAGAAGGGACGCCTGTCTGCAGACGGCCCTGATTTCTTCAAAGGTCAGCAGGTCGGACATAGGAAGAATATCCACGCCCTCCGGCATGCAGTAACGGCAGCGGAGATTACATTTGTCCGTGATGGACACCCTCATGTAATTGATATCTCTTCCCCGTTGATCAAGCATGGAAATCACCGCTCTTTCCACCGGTTTTATGGAGAAGATGGATATTGGTCATTACCATTTTTTTATCCACAGCCTTACACATGTCATAGATTGTCAGTAAGGCAATATGCACCCCGGTCAGGGCTTCCATCTCCACTCCGGTTTTGCCGATGGTCCTGGCCCTGCAGAAGGCCCGGATCGTGTTCTTTGTTTCTTCCATCTCAAACCAGACCTCCAGCCCGGTCAGATTCAGATTATGACAAAGGGGAATCAGGTCGGAGGTCTTCTTGCCTCCCATGATTCCGGCGATTCTGGCTACACTCAGGACGTCTCCCTTCTTCATCTGCCCGGTTTTCACTTTTTTGAAACATTCATCCGACATGATGATATCTCCACAGGCCGTTGCCTCCCGCCGGGTTACATCCTTTTTGGACACATCAACCATCCATGCATTTCCGTCGGTATCGAAATGTGTAAAATCCATAAGCCACCTACTTTCCAAAACCGCAGTTGGGGAAGGTGCACAGGGAACAATTCAGGCATAATCCTCCCTCCCCCAGGGCGGCAAGTTCCCGGGCATTGATCATATCTCCGGCCAGGAGCCGGGGTAATACCAGGTCGAAAACGGTTCTGCCCGCATACATAACGCAGCCGGGAAGACCGGCAACCGGTATGGTTTCATTATAGTAAGCAAGAAGAAACATGGCTCCCGGAAGAACAGGAGCTCCATAGGAAACGATACGGGCTCCGGTGTTCTTGATAGCCAGAGGGGTACGGTCATCGGGATCCACACTCATGCCGCCGGTACAAAAGATCATCTCTGCCCCTTTCTCAATCTGGGTCAGGATAGCTTCCGTGATCATCCGGTGGTCATCATCACAGATGACATGATCTATGATTTCTACCTGGTACTCGGCCAGCTTTCTCTCTATCACAGGGGTAAAAGTATCCCTGATCCTTCCGTGATAGACTTCACTGCCGGTAGTTATTACGCCGGCTTTTTTCTTTTTAAAAGGCATGACAGTGAAGATAGGTTCTCCTCCTGCCAGCTCTTTTGCTTTTTCCATTTTCTCTTTTTCAATGATCAGGGGGATGATTCTGGTCCCTGCCAGTTTATCTCCCTTTTTTACAGGGAAATCCCCGTGGCGGGCAGCGATCATCATCTGGCCCAGACCGTTCACCGCCCTAAGCGCATCCCTCCGAATCTTCAGAAGACCCTCCGCGTCAGCTACCAGTTCAATCTTTCCTTCTTTTACTTCTGTAGGATGCATCCCCGGGCCCTGGCAAATCTCCCTTAAAACTTCCGCCGCCTCATTCTCGTGGAGCATGTTTTCATCATATGTCCAGACATAGACATTTTCCTTGCCCACGGAAAGAAGGACAGGAATATCCTCCTCCCGGATAATATGACCCTTTCGGAATACCGGACCTTTCTTTTCCCCCACAATGATCTGGGTAATATCGTGGCACAGAACCTGACCCACAGCATCCGTTACTTTCATGATTTTCATATAATAATTCTCCCCTAAAATCTAAAAAAGGAGAACTGTCAAAAAGACAGTCCTCCCCTATGGTTCTCATCTGTCTCCTTCTCAAACACGGAAAGTCATACCGTTTCCCGTATGGCTCTGGGTCCGGGCCGGGCCCGGACTGCGGACTGCACACCATGGATGGCTCTTTAGGTCTGCAGACTCGGAAACTCTTATTATTTTTTTTATTCTAGCACCATATTTTCGCCATTGCAAGTATAATGAAGGCCCAGTCATGTGCTGCCAATTGAGGACCTGATTGTGTGCTGTCCTTTTATTTGCTGATTTCGCGTGGTATAGTATCCCCTAGGGATTGGTATTTGTTTGATATAAGCATTTCGGTAATTTTTAGAGTGACATGTCGCTTTAAAAGTGATAGAAGTCCCAAGAAATATTAATGGGGGTCTGCAAAGTGAATCTTGGGAGTTAAACTATAAAGTAAAGAACAAGCATCCTGCCGCATAAAGAGGAACAGAGTATAGGTTATCCGCCATTCCAAAATTACGTTCTGACAGCCTATACATTCTTATAGGGTTATGACGGGCACTATAGTTTTTGAGGCTTGTGGACCGCTTGTGTCTGCCTGACTTAATCTCCAATGGCACAATATCTCCTTCCAGGTCGAGAAGCTGATCGATTTCCATGCTTTGATCCGGCTTATAATAGTAACTGGGGACAGCTGCAGCCGTCATAGTCTGTATCACATAGTTTTCCGCAATTGCACCTTTAAATATATTACCCGTCTCCGGGAGAAGGTCCTTGAACTTGACACCAGCCATAGTTGATAACAGACCAACATCAGACAGGTATATTTTGAAATTCCCTGTCTCCTGATATACACTAAGGGGTGACTGAGGCAGATTCACATTTGTACTCTTCAGTACTAATAGATAGAGACTATTGTTGGTGTCATTTTGGTGTCAAAGGCTCAGAAACCGTATAAATAAAGGGTATACAGTTATAGTCCTGTTATCCGCAGCCCATAACCATCATGGTTCATCACGATCCATGGTGGTTCTTTTTTTATCCTTGAATAACATGAATAACGTAAGATCAGCAGGCGAGGATGTCGGTACCGGTTTACTGCAAAACCAAGTACGATACGATTGAAAAGCATACATTGCAAATGGTACAATGTTGAGTAATGTTTGCAATGTTAAACAATGTTTGTGAAGAAGATCAAAATCAAATAGTTCCAAGTGGGAGGGGACTTTGGCCCCTTCCCTTTTTTGTGTAACAATAAAAATAACCCCCCTGCTATGCAGGGGAAGGGCAGATCTTCAGATCAAAGCAAACTCCTGTGTTACAATAATTGGGGGTCTGCAAACCACAAAAATAATAACACAGGAGGTACGGGGTTTACAAAATAATTGCATGTGTTATGCTTGCGCTTTATGCAAAAACTACACTTATACAATTGACAACTAGATGCAAAAACTGCATAATGATTGAAGGAAGGAGGTGCAAGCTATGACAGAGCTTAAGGATTGCCGATTAAAGAAAAAATTGACTCAGAAAGAGGCTGCAAAACTAATAGGGATTTCATTGCGTTCTTACATCACATATGAAAATGATGAGAGGAAGAAAACAACTCCAAAATATAGGTTTATAATGCACGAGTTGGAAAGAATTAACCCTTTGGATGAGGAGAATGGCGTGTTATCCGTGGAGGATATCAGAAGCATCTGTGAAAAAGTGTTAACAGAGTATCCGGTTGATTTCTGTTATTTATTTGGATCCTATGCAAAGGGAAAAGCAGAAGGTAAAAGTGATGTGGATCTCCTAATCTCTACAGAGACAACAGGTTTAAGATTTTTTGAGATAACAGAACGCCTTAGAGAGGCATTACATAAAAAAGTAGATTTACTGGATGTCAAGCAGCTTGTAGGTAATGAAAGCCTTTTAAAGGATATTCTCAAAGAGGGAATAAAAATCTATG
>CAMOVS010000040.1 GCA_946627575.1 uncultured Lachnospiraceae bacterium | reverse complement strand
GATGAAAATTATCTTCTTTCCCCTCCCTTTTTTCCGGTCGGGCTGGGTTACCACGGCTGCCACTTCATGTCTGGTCGTCAATTCTCTCAATGTAGGGACCGCAAAATCCGGCGTCCCCATAAATACTATCTTCATTGCAGGTCCTCTTCCTCATCCTCTTCTATATCATGATAAGGTTCATTGGCCCTCTCCCCGTAAAGAATGCCGTCAAGATGGTCCATCTCATGGAGAAAGGCCCGGGCTTTCAGCCCTTCCACCTCATAAGTAACTTCATTCATATCTCGATCCAGGGCACGAACGACGATATGGTCAGCCCGGGTTACCGATGCGCATTTGCCCGGCACGCTGAGACAGCCCTCATCATCAGTCTGTTCCCCGGAAGACTCCAGCAATTCCGGATTAATCAGAACCACCGGATCTTCATCCTGGACATCCACCACACAGATGCGTCGGACAATCCCAACCTGGGGTGCGGCCAGGCCCACCCCCTGAGCCTCGTACATGGTTTCAAACATGTCATCGATCAGGGTAAGCAGATTCGGCGTCATCTTCTTTACCGGTTTACAGACTTTCTTAAGAACGGGGTCTCCAATGTGACGGACTTTTCTGGTTGCCATATTATTCTCCTCTGTAAAATAATAGTTTATATATTGACATAAAGGTCCGGATGCTCGATTCCGCAGCCGTGCCGTTTCTCCTGCACGGACGCAATCGGCTCCTTGGTTATTTATCTTTGCTCGTTTCCTATTCTGATAATAATCAATCTCTGTATTAATAAACGTTCATGGGATCCGTATCAAACTGAACATGGATCCCCGCAAACATTTCGTGTTCTTCAATCACTTTTTCCAGCCTGCAGCGCAGGTCGGACAATCTTTCCTTATCTCTGTGCTTGAGATAGAGAACATACCGGTAGACATCCCTGATCTTACTGATCATGGCAGGGCCGGGATCCAGAATGGTTACCGGATCCTCCTCTTGGGCCTGACTGATCTCCAGCATCCTTCTGACCCGGTCATGGGCCAGCCAGGCTTCTTCCTTCCTGGCCGCCTGAATAAGGATGGCCATCATATGCCCGTAGGGCGGGTAAGCCATCATCTTCCGGTAGGCAGATTCATTTTCATAAAAATCCTGATAGGAATGGTTGGCCGCTGCCCTTATGGCATAGTGATCAGGGCGGTAGGTCTGTATCACTACCTGGCCGGCCTTATCTCCCCGTCCGGCCCGGCCTGCCGCCTGGCATAGCAGTTGGAAGGTGGTTTCACCACTTCGAAAATCCCTGTCAAAAAGGGACAGGTCTGCCGCCAGGACCCCCACCAGGGTTACATTGGCATAGTCGTGCCCTTTGACGATCATCTGGGTACCCAGAAGAATATCCGCCCTGCCTTCTGAGAAGGCCTTCAGGATCTCTTCGTGGGCATGTTTCTTCCGTGTGGTATCGGTATCCATACGCAGAACCCTTGCCTGGGGAAACTCTTCCCGCAATGCATCCTCCACCTTCTCGGTTCCCAGGCCGAAAGCTGCTACATGGGCGCTGCCGCAGGATGGGCAGACCTCCGTAAAAGCGGTCTCATAGCCGCAATAATGACATCGGAGCCTGTGGTCCCGGTGATAAGTCAGGGATACATCGCAATGGGGACAGGATATGACCTCACCACAATTTCGGCAGGAAACAAAGCCGGCAAAACCCCGGCGGTTGATAAAGAGCATGATCTGTTCTTTCCGGGACAGCCTTTCCAGGATCTTTTCCCGAAGACTTCGGCTGAACACCGATCGGTTGCCCTGACGGAATTCCTCCCTGAGATCCACGATTTCTACCCCGGGAAGGGCCGCATGTCCTGCCCTTTTATGAAGAGAAAGAAGACAATAATCTCCCTTCAGCGCTTTCTCATAGCTCTCGACCAGGGGTGTGGCCGAACCCAGAACCAGGCTGGCTCCGGATAAATGAGCCCGGCAGCGGGCAACTTCTGCCGCATGGTATTTGGGAGAAATATCACTTTTAAAGGCATGGTCGTGTTCTTCATCAATGATCACCAGCCCCAGATCACGAACCGGGGCAAACAGAGCAGAGCGGGGACCGATAACCAGGTCCGCCTCGCCTCTCCGAACCCGCTCAGCCGCATCGAATCGCTCTCCTGCGGACATCCTGGAATTCATCACCGCAATCCGGTCACCGAAGCTGTCATAAAAGCGGCGGACAGTCTGCCAGGTCAGAGAGATCTCAGGAACCAGGAGAATCACCTGCCGGCCCTGGCCGATCACGTGGCGTATCATCTCCAGATAGACCTCGGTCTTCCCGCTGCCGGTAATTCCGTGGAGAAGGTACACCCGGTGGTCGCCCCGGTCATAATTCTCCCTGAATTGGTCAAAAGCCGCCTCCTGTTCTTCGTTCAGCCGGACCCGGTTCTCCCTTCTCTCCAGCTTCTCATAGGGATTGCGCCAGAGAATTCTCTCCCGGATCTCCAGGATGCCGGCCGTTTCCATCTTCCTCAAATCAGTCATAGAGAGCCTGCAGTCCTTGATGCACTCCTCCCGGGTCATACTGCCCTGGTTAAGAAGGCCTCTTAGAAGAGCAGCTTTTCTCACCGCGTGTCGCCTGTCATAAGAAGCAAGAAGAGATCCCGCTTCCTCTTTGTCCATCGCCAGAAAGATTCTGGTCTCCGTCCTTGGCCTGACCTTGCTCCGGACAGGCATCACGGTCCGAAGGGCCTGGATCATGGTGGATCCATATTGACTGCGAATAAAAGAAGCCAGCCGGATCAGCTGGGATTCCACCGGAAGGCTTCCCTCCTCCACCCGGAGGATGTCCTTAATCTTGTCCGGATCCCAGTCTGCCCGATTCTTAACAGCGATCACATAGCCGGCAGTCTCCCTGTTCCCCGATCCGAAAGGGACAATCACCCGGCTGCCGGTTTTCACTGCATGGTCAAGATCCGGAGGGATCCTGTACTCGAAGATCCGGTCCAGGGCCTCATGGACCCGGTCGATTACCAAGTCTACGTATCGAACTTCTTCAATATTTTCCTGCAAGGACATCGGCTACGATCTCCTCCTCACTCATATGGTACTTTTTACCGCGGATCTCCTGATAGCTTTCATGACCCTTGCCGGCCAGAATGACAATATCCCCCGGTTGGGCATGATTCATAACATAAGAAATGGCTTCTCTCCGGTCAATAATGGATATATACTTTCCATCCGTCTTTCCGATACCGGTCAGAATATCATCAATGATAGCCTGGGGCTCTTCAAAACGGGGATTATCCGATGTCACCACCGTAAAGTCAGCCAGCCGGCCGGACACCTCACCCATCTCAAATCTGCGCAGTTTGGACCGGTTTCCTCCGCAGCCAAACAGGCACACCAGCCTGGGAGGATCGTAGGCCCTCAAAGTAATAAGGATGCTCTCCAGGGCTACCGCGTTGTGGGCATAATCCACAATCAATGTATAGTCGGATCCGGTAGGGATAATCTGAACACGTCCCTTCACCCGGAAGTCTTTCAAGGCCTCATTAATGATTTGGACGGAAACGCCCAGGTGTCCGCAGACGGCAATGGCCCCAAGAGCGTTATGGACATTGAAGGTTCCCGGAACCCCGCAACGGATCCGGCCTTCATAAGAGCCTGACAGGTCAAAATCCACTCCCAGGAAGTCTCTTGCCCTGGTAAGCTCGACATTCTCCGCCATCAGGTCCGCTCCCGGAAGAATACCGAAGGTCTCGATGGGACAGGAGGCATGGGCCGTCATTTCCTCAAAATGTTCATCATCTTTATTGGCGATTCCCAGCTTGCACTGGTTAAAGAGCATGGCCTTGCAGGTCAGATATTCTGCAAAATCTGCATGCTCGTTTTCCCCGATATGGTCGGGTGACAGGTTGGTAAAGAGACCATAATCAAAGCAGATCCCCGCAGTTCGATGTAATTTAAAGCCCTGAGACGAGGCCTCCATAACCACCACATCGCATCCGGCATCCTTCATCATGCGGAAATAGCGATGGATATCATAGGACTCGGGCGTCGTATTATTCACCTGAATATGTTCCGACCCGTAGGTCACTTCGATGGTCCCGATCACCCCCGTTTTATGTCCGGCCTTCTCAAGAATATCCCGAATCATATAGGTGGTGGTGGTCTTACCTTTGGTTCCTGTCACGGCAATGGTCGTAAGCTCCCGGTCCGGATACCCGAACCAGGCAGCGGAAATCATAGCCATGGCATAGCGGGTATCTTCGACCAGAATCACGGTCACAGAACCCGGCAGAGTCATTTCCTCCTGAACGACAACAACAGAAGCTCCCTTCTTTGCAGCCTCTTCTGCGAACTTATGTCCGTCAAAGGTGGCCCCTTTTATACACAGAAACAGACAGCCTTCCGAAAGTTTCCTTGAGTCATTCACAATCTCAGAAACCTCCACATCCAGGCTGCCCTGCAGCACCTTATAGGAAAGCTGTTCTAATAAAGAACGACATTTCATCATTTATACTCCAATCCAGCCGGTTCAATCAATCTCATGGGATAGTCCGGCAGCCTAAAGAACTGTTTCCATTGTACCTTTTTCCCCATGGCTTTTCAATGATGTAAGTGTTAAAGATCATTGCGGGATAATTAACAGAAATGTAACAAAAAAGGCACCTCCGCTTAGGAGATGCCCTGCCATGGTCATCCTCATCCATTATATCCGCCGCTGAAAGCGGGATCGTTTTCCCCGAGCTCCTCAAAAGGTCCGTCCAGGTCTACTTCCTTGTTCACCGGCGTCTCCTGATCTTCACCGATGATCTTAAGGTCTCCGTCATACAATTCATGGACGGCTACGGACAGAGGCTTCTCCCCTGTCATATTCTCGACGCGGGAGTCCTTGCTGTCAATCAGCTCTCTGGCTCTCTTCGAGGCAGCGATCACGATCGAATAACGACTGTTGATCACGGGCTCCTCCCCCTCATTATCTTCCAGATTAATCTTCTCCATTAATTCCGTGTAAGATGGATGCAGCATAGTTAGACTCCTCCTCTATATGTCTATGAAGTGTTAATGTTATATTACTATTCACGGCCTATTCATAATTCAGGACTCACTCGCGGGTCCTGGCGCCGGATTCAGGTCTGCTCAAAAATGATAGAAAAGAACGGTCTCCTCCTTAAGAGGAGGGAATCATCTCCCATCAGAGCTTCTGCCTATCCCCTGTTAGAGGACAGGATCTCTTCAAATCCCTTTTTCATATCCCGGGCCAGGCTTGCCTGCCGACTCAGGCGGCAATTCTCCGCCAGGATGATAGAACGAATCGTCTCGGCACAATCGGATACCTTGCCCTGTTCATTGCATACAATATAATCATATGCTTCAATGCTGTCGGCTTCGTCAAAGGCACGCTCCAATCTCCTGTTCACGACTTCCTCCGACTCGGTTCCCCGGCCGGCCAGGCGGTCAGCCAGTTCCCGGGCGCTTGGGGCCGTGATGAAAATCAGAATGGCATCGGGATACTGATCTCGTATGGCCATGGCTCCCTGAACTTCAATTTCAAGGATCACCGTCTTCCCTTCTTCCAGGCCTTCCTCCACGAAACGCCGGGGTGTTCCGTAATAATTATCCACATACCGGGCATATTCGATCAATCCGTTCTCCCGGATCAGATCTTCGAATTCCTCCCGGCTGTGAAAAAAATAATGAACCCCGTCAATCTCTCCTTCTCTGGGCTTCCTGGTAGTGGCAGAGACGGACAGACTATAGCCAAAACGATCCACCAGCTCCCGGACTACCGTGCCCTTGCCGGCTCCGGAAAATCCGGAAATCACCACAAGATTCCCCTTATTCTTTGTCATCAAGATCCCCCTCTGCTCCTCCCCGGCATCGGGCTGTAAGAGTCTCTGTCGTAAGTGCGGAAAGAACCAGATGGCCGCTTTCCATAACAAGAACCGTCCTGGTTCTCCTTCCGCATGTGGCATCTACCGCCATCCCCTCATCCCTTGCGTTCTGAATCATACGCTTGATGGGGGCTGCGTCCGTACTAACCATAGAAACAATCTTATCCTTGTTCACGACATTGCCAAACCCGATACCGATAAATGTATCTGCCTTATTCAATATTCTGTACCTGTTCCCGAATCTTTTCGATATCCGTCTTAAATGCTATGGCATGTCCGGATATCTTGATATCGTTGGCCTTGGACAGGATGGTATTGGCCTCCCGGTTCATCTCCTGAGCGATGAAATCCAGTTTCCTGCCCACATTGCCTCCCTTCTCCAGCTCTTCTTTCATAGCCTCGATATGGCTCCTTAGCCGGACGGTCTCCTCATCAACAGAAATCTTATCCGCATAGAGAACAATCTCGGTAGCAACCCGGTTCTCATCGATGGTCGTATCCTCAAGAATGGTTTTCACCTTCTCCTCGATCCGGCTGCGGTAGTCGGCAACCATTTCCGGATAGCGGGCCTCCACCAGGCTGACATTATCATACATGACATCCAGCTTGGAGAGGATATCCTTCCTGAGATTGTCTCCCTCCCGGCTACGGCTGGCGATAAAGTCATCACAGGCCCGGCCCACGGCTTCCATAACTTCTTTGGCAACCTGGTCCTGATCCGGGGAGGAATCCTCCACCGTAATGACATCCGGAAAACGGCTGATCTGAAAAGCGGTTACCGTGTCTTGTATGTTCAGCTTGGAAGCCAGCTGGCAGATGGCTTCATAATAACCGGAAGCCAGACCCTGATTCAGTTTCACCCGGGAGGCTTCCTCCGACAGGTCCTCATAGGACAGATAAATATCTACCTTGCCCCGGCTGATTCGTTTCTTCAGATAATTGCGGATCTCCATCTCCAGAAAAAAGAGCTTCCTGGGCATCTTGACGCTGATATCCAGATAGCGATGGTTGACGGCCTTCATCTCCACCGTAATCCGGCTGGTCTCCGACAGATATTCACTCCGGCCAAAGCCGGTCATACTCTTGATCACTGCTTGTCACCTCGTAAATGGTGCCTCCTGCCTAGCAGGCTGGCTGATTGTCTATCATGGCAGCAACTTTTATTGTATCGCAGAATGATTCATCCGTCAACCGCTTAAACAAGCGGAGCAGTGAATAGTGACAATCGGGCGAAAGCCAGGTCAAACCTGGTCCTTTTCCATAGACCGTTCTCTAAGGTCCTTGTCCATACATTTCAGGTAGTGGAGGGCTGTGCCGCCGGAGGAAGGTACAAAATAAGCCCCGGAAAGCTCTTCAAAGCGGAAACTTTTAGGCCCTCCCTCTTCCATACGCTTCCAGAATCTCATCATCTCTTTATAGCGCAGATAATAGCACATATGGCGGCCGGTATAATAGATCAGAAGAAAGCTGACGCCGCCTTGCTTCTCAAAAGCCGTCATGAACTCCACCTGATGGGCGTGGAGATTCTGCAGGGCAAAGGTGTCGGCCGCGCATTCCTTGGCATCAAAGCATACCGGAATCCCTTGAACCGCCCCGATATAGTCTACCGTACTCTTCTTCTCAAAATAAGCCAGAGTAATATGGCGTGTCTCTTTGTCAAAGTTGACCGGTGTGATGGGAGTGGGGATCTTCTGCATGAGGGCAAGACCCTCCTCCATATATTTCTTGTGGGTATAGTTAATCAATTCTTCGAGGACTGACCCCCGAAGGCCTCTGGAATTCCAGGTTGCCATGGTATTCACCTCTGTAGATTGTTTCTCACGGGTTTCGACATGGATTCAAGACTCCATTGCGAATCTTTATCATAACAGTTCCTTCAGGATGCCGCCGACATCTCTCCATGGATTCTTCGGCTGACCACGATATAGGCCCCCACAACAAGGATGCCGGTAACGATCCAGGAGAAGGGATAAACCAGCATAAGAGCGGTAAAACTATGCATGCGGGCATGGACTGTCACGATCCAGACCAGGCGGAGCAGGCAGGTGCCAAACACCGTCAGCAGGGCGGGCGTGAGAGAACATCCGTAACCGCGCAGAGCGGACCCGGTTACCTCATAGGATGCTGCCATCCATTGGAA
>CAMOVS010000039.1 GCA_946627575.1 uncultured Lachnospiraceae bacterium | reverse complement strand
CTTCTTTGTCCGTAGAACAGAGTAACATATAAATAAAGGCTTTGCAAAGCGTTCAGATATGCTTTGCAAAGCCTTTGTCTTCCTTTGTTTAATTATTTTACAGCTTTAGCAGGAGTATGCCTTTTGAAAGCTGTCTCATCAAGGAACTTTTACAGGTCTTTGATTCGGATAATGTAAGATACGGTACGGTTGTTCAGATAACCTTCCTGTCTCTTGCCATAGGACTTATAGCGGGCACCGTTGCTGTTTCCGTAGGTAGCGATCTTACCCTGATCAAACCACAAGCGGTTTCCGTTCTTGCTCTTGCCGGCATAGATACAGGCGTGGGGAGTGGTAAAGCATACGATATCGCCTGGCTTAAGACCGGCGTTCTTGGCTTTCTTATATACACGAATGACCCTGACCTTGCTTCCAAGACTCTTGCTCAGCCTTCCGCTGCCTTTTACGTAGAAGGTCTTGCCCTTGCTGATGGCACCATATTCCTGGAGACACCAGGATACATATAAAGCACAATTACACTTTCTGCCGCTGCGGATTCCCTTGGCCAGAGTACTCTTGCATCCACCGTTAGAATAATGGAAGCGTTTTTTCTTCAGAGTCCTGCCGACACTGGTACATACATTGTACCACTTCTCCAGCTTGTTCACAGTTTTCACAGCCGGTTTGGTATTGTACTCGATGTACTGGTCTTTAATGTTGGTGTTATCTGTTTCCTCTTGTGCATCGTCTGCGCCTGGAGCATAATTCTCCATGCTGTCGGTCGTCGCTGCAAGGGCCGCTGTCGGTGTAGTGAACAGGAAGCCGCCTGCGAAGACTGTAATCGCCACAAAGCACGCAATGAGTCTCTTATAATTCTTCACAGCTCTTCTCCTTTATTTTCTTCATTCTTCATTGTCCGGATGCAAATGGCTGCCTGCATCCCTATGTCCTCGCTTATATTACACTAGATGTTAAGCAAAGTCAAGGATTTGTTAACACTTCTGTAACAAATGGGATTATTTCTCGCTGAGATTTGTAATAATTATCAAATTATTATGTAAAAATTACTTGCGGAAATGGCTTTTCTGAAAGGATGCTTTTATGATAGAATGAATATCAGTCAATTTCTATCCACAAAATAAACGATCTTTTCGCGGGAAAAGCAGGAGGACTTATGCATATTTGTCAAAATATTTGCAAATATTTGACATTATCTTCGTGAATATGATCAAAATCGCATTTTTTTGGACAGGATTTGAAAAGATGCTTTGCAGTAAAGGTTTAAAATAATAGCTCAGAGCGGTCTGTGGCTATTTTAGCCCCGGCATTTGTTATCAGATAGGAGAAAAAACATATGAGATATGGAGAATTTCTTAGACAGGGACAGACCATAGGATTTGCCGCACCATCCTTTGGATGCAATATAGAACCCTACCGAACCGGTTTCGATCATGCGGTCAGCCGATTCGAGTCCATGGGCTATGGTATCCTGAAGGGACCCAATGTCTATGAGGGAAGTGGGATCGGCATCAGCAATGAGCCGGAACTGTGCGCAGCTGAATTCATGGATCTTTATTGCGGCAAGGATGCCAAGGTTATCCTATCCTGTGGAGGGGGAGAGCTCATGTGCGGAATTCTTCCTTATATAGATTTTGAGAAGGTTCGTTGTTCGGATCCTAAATGGTTTATGGGATATTCGGATAATACCAATCTGACCTTCCTTCTGCCTACCTTGGCGGATACGGCGGCCATCTATGGGCCATGTGCTCCCACCTTTGGTATGGAGCCCTGGCATGAGGCCGTTCAGGATGCCTTCGATATGATATGCGGGAGAAAGCTTGCTGTAAGCAATTATCCATTTTGGGAGAAGGAAAGCCTGAAGGATGAAGACCACCCCCTGCTGCCTTACCATGTGACGGAACCCTTTGCCCTGCGGTCCCTTCCTGACCGGGATGTCCATTTTCACGGCCGGCTTCTGGGCGGCTGTCTGGATATTCTTCAGATCCTGTGCGGGACAAAATATGACAGGGTAAAAGACTTTAATGAGAAATATAAAGAAGACGGGATTATCTGGTTTCTGGAATCCTGTGACCTGACGGTAATGAGCATGAGGAGGGCTGTATGGCAGCTTCGGGAGGCCGGCTGGTTCGATTGCGCGGCTGGCTTTCTGATCGGAAGACCCTGGCATTACCGAGAGGATATGATGGGACTGGACCAGTATGAAGCGGTGACGGGAGTCCTGAAAGATCTTGGCCTGCCGATAGTCATGGATCTGGATATCGGTCACCTGCCGCCTACCATGCCCCTGATTAGCGGAAGTATGGCAGAGGTGGAGACCAAAGAAGGATCCCTAACGATTAGGATGGAGCTCAAGTAAGGAATCGGCGAATAATAATAAAAGCCCCGGAACCTGGTGATACAGGCTTCCGGGGCATTCTGCCTTCTGCCGGACTGTCGATTATTATCTATGCTTATATTCAGGCTTTATGTTCAGCCAGCTCTTCAATCAATCCCATGATGATTCCGATGGAATCGGTCAGCTTGCTGTCGTTCATGGTTTGTGTATATTCTTCCCGCTCTTCATAGACGAAACGAATGGCTTCTATGAGCTGGTCTCCGCTCAACTCGCTCTCCTGGAGTACGTAGCTGTAACCTGACTGCTCAAAAGAAGCGGCATTGAGAATCTGGTCTCCCCGGCTTTGGGCAGCCGGAAGGGGAATCAGGATGTTGGGCTTCTTCAGGGCCAGCAGCTCACATAAGGCATTGGCTCCGGCCCGGGATATCACCAGGTCGGATATGGCGAAGAGGTGGGGCAGCTCTTTTCGGGCGTACTCGATCTGGGTGTAGCCGGCCTTGAGCCTAAGACTATCGTCATAATTACCCTTACCGCAAAGATGTACCACCTGGAATTGTTTGGTAAGCAGGTCGATATTCTCACGGATAGCCTGATTGATGGCCGCCGATCCAAGGCTTCCCCCCATGACCATGACGACGGGGAGAGAATCGTTAAAACCGCAAAGGGAATAACCATCTTCTTTATTGCCGGCAAATAACTCCTGACGGATAGGAGAGCCGGTGAGCACGGCCTTGTTCTCCGGAAGGTGGGAGAGGGTCTCCGGGAAGTTGCAGCAGACCTTGGTTGCGGAAGGGATGCAGAGCTTATTGGCGAGCCCCGGAGTGATGTCTGACTCGTGAATGATCACGGGAACTCCTCTGCGTTTGGCCGCAAGGACAACCGGAACCGATACAAAGCCTCCCTTGGAAAAGATGACATCCGGTTTCAAACGGCGGATAAGCCTTGAGGCCTGCATATAACCCTTGATAACCCGGAAGGGGTCAGTTATATTCTTCAGATCAAAATATCTTCTCAGCTTTCCGGAAGAAATACCGTGATAGGGGATATGGAGATCGCGGATCAGCCGTTTCTCCATACCGTTAACCGAGCCGATGTACTGGATGTCATAGCCGGCTTCCTTTAAAGCAGGAACCAGCGCCATATTCGGTGTTACATGACCGGCTGTACCCCCGCCGGTCAGAATGATTTTTTTCATAGTGACGACCACAACCCCCTAAAAAATGATTAAGGTAAAACATAAACCTATCAAAGTATAGCATTTTTTTACTTGATTGGATAGATGAATATTTCCAAAAATGAACGAGTTTTCTCTATCTTTTTCTATGAGATTTGCTGACGAATACCCTTAGTATGTGTTATAATCAATCTAAACTATGTCATCCGGCGGATTATTCATCATCCGGCAGAATGATGGAAGGGAACCGGCAAGACGCTTCCCTTTGAATCAAGAGTATAGAATAGACCGTCATTAGTTAATAATCAAGAGTTTGAGATAGAAGGAGATAAGAGATGGTTTGCATAGGTATTATAGGTGCGATGGAGCAGGAAGTATCCGCTCTGATTCGCCAGATGAAAGATGCGGAGAAGAAGACCCTGGCTTCCATGGACTTTTACAGGGGTAATCTGTGGGGACAGGAAACAGTGGTGGTGCGGAGCGGCGTCGGCAAGGTCAATATGGCAGTCTGCACACAGATCCTGGTCGATGTCTATGAGGTTGACATGCTGATCAACACGGGCATTGCAGGAGGGCTGCATCCGGATATCCATGTGGGGGATATCGTGATCTCCAGCGATGCCATCCAGCATGACATGGATGTAACCGGTCTTGGATTTGAGCCCGGCGTTATCCCGTGGATGGAGACCTCTGTATTCAAGGCGGATCCGGAGCTGATCGATATGGCCAGAGAGGCCTGTGAGATCGTGAACAATGAAGTGCAGTGCTTTGTCGGCCGGGTTGTCACCGGAGACCAGTTCATTTCCGACAATGAGCGAAAGAAAGAGCTTTTCCAAAAGTTCGGAGGAATCTGCGCAGAGATGGAAGGCGCCGCCATGGCCCAGGTAGCGGTTCTGAACAAAATCCCCTTCCTGATTGTCAGGGCTGTCTCCGACAATGCTGACGACAGCGCTTCAATGACTTTTGAGAAGTTTGAAGAGCAGGCGATCATACACACCGTTAAGCTTCTGGCGGCTATGTTCCTGAAGATGAGCCGCTAGACACCTGATCACGGTTCGAGGGCTCAACCACTATGGCTGGTCCGGCAATGAAGACGGATACTACAGAAGCCTTCAATAGTCTTCTTCGATCACCTGAAAGTCCAGATAATCGAAATCAATGGTCTCAATAAAGTGGTCTGCGTTAAATCGGGTGCGGGCGTGACGGCGAAATTCCCGCTTGTTCTGGTCCAGCCAGATGGGCTTCTCCAGGTCAAAAGTCATGCAGGCATCCTCCAGAGCCTGGTAGACCTTGGCTGTCCTGGACAAAGACATATCATAATTCTCAATAACCGTATCGCGTACAAGGCGGTTGTTGTGTATCAGTTTGCACCAGATTCTCATGGGGAATGAACTCCTTTCAAGAGATAGAATCTAATGATAGTGGACGTCAATCATTATTTGACGTTCACTATTATACTCACTATTTTATCAGATAAGGATCAGGAACAATCACGGATCGCCCGGCTGAAAGACAACGCCGACGATCCTGATATCTTTACATTTTATCCTGCCCCGGTGGATCCTGCAACCGTATTGTGGTCCTGGCAGGTAAAAGACAGTAAATAATCATTTTTTACAGAACACTATGCAGCAGATGCTATATTGGATGCAGGGAAGCTCGGGAGTTATGCAGCCGCAGGCGGATCTGTGATATCTTATAACCCTGACATCATAAGATGGAGAACACATAGAATGGGATGGGAAGAAAATCTCTGGCCGGAGTGGAAGATCATCTCGGAGATCGGCTCCGGAAGCTATGGAAAAGTGTATAAAGTAATGAGGCAGGAAGGCAGCTATGTCAGCGAAGACGCATTGAAGGTCATTTCTATTCCGAGAAACGAGGAGGAGATGGAGGCCTTGCGCCGGAAGAATATGTCCAGCAAGGAGATCTCTGAGTATTTCTACAGCGTCAAGGGAAAGTTCACCCAGGAATTTACCCTTATGTCCACCCTAAAAGGGAATTCGAATATCGTAAGTTACGAAAACCATAAGTTTGTTCCGCGGCAGAAGGGAGTAGGATACGATATTCTGATACTTATGGAATTGCTGACCCCGCTGAAAGACCTGTATCCGGATCTTAGCTGTTCTCAGGAAGAAGTGTACAAGATTGGAATAGACATGTGCTCGGCTCTGGAACTCTGTGAACAGGAAGGCGTTATACACAGAGATATCAAGCCGGCTAATATCTTTGTATCCAAGCATGGTAATTATAAGCTGGGAGACTTCGGGATCGCCAAAGTCATGCATGGGGAGGAATCCCATGCCGAAGTGGCCGGAACCTACAATTATATGGCCCCTGAGGTTTATAATAAGCAGAAGTATGATTATACGGTGGACATATATTCATTGGGACTGGTTCTTTTCCGTCTGCTCAATGACGGCAGAGGCCCCTTCCTTCCGGCGTCATCCACCGGCATTACCAGCGAGATGGAAAAGGAAGCCGGTCTGCGCCGACTGAAGAACCGGGAGTGGATCCCGGCGCCCAGGAATGCCTCGGTCGCCCTTGCGGAGGTTATCAGCAAGGCCTGTGCCTATGAAGCCAGCGAGAGATACCAGTCTGCGGAGGAATTTAAACAGGCTTTGATTGAATGCAGGGATGGCAAGCCCAATCCCTGGGAAAAAGGCCCCAGACGCAAAGCGAAAAAGCCGCCGGTTGAGCCTGTAACGCCTGTCAAACCAGCCATGGACTGGTTCTATAAACCGAATAAGCTTTAATACGAGTTTTTACAAGGGCGGTTTTTTCAAGATAATAAAGATAGCGATACTCTTTCGTAAGTGATGATAAGATAACATGAGGAGCTGTTATAATAATGCTTGCAAATAATAATGACCTGTTGATCCTGCTTATAGGGCTTTTGGTGCTGCTTCTGATTGTCGTTCTGATCGCAGCCTCCCAATCAAAATCCAACAAACCTTCGGGAGGAGGCGGTTCCAAGGGAGCATCTGGCAGGACCGGTACAGGAGGATCCGGTGGACCCGGTGCTTCCGGAGGCGGAGGAATCTATATCGACTCCTCATTGCGGGAAGATGATGATCGGGAAATAGTAGAAAGAAAAATACCGGAAGATGCTGACTCCGGACACGATATTGTCCGGATTTATGTAGACAGACACAGGGAAGGACTTATCGTATGCCCTAACTGCGATGCCGAAAACTTTCGGGGGGCTTCCCGATGCGCAGCCTGCGGGCATATCCTTTAGCAATCCGTAAGAACTTTATGATGGTCTTTTGAAGCCCGATACAATCATTAGATTCTGAAAACATTGAGAGGGAATCATATCAGGAGCAAGTACGGAGGGGAACATGTTTTGTAATAATTGCGGAAAGAAGATTAAAGCCGGGGCGGTCCGGTGTTCCTGCGGAGCGCCGGTTGAACAGATGGAGTACTGCGGCGGTTTCTGGGGGCTTGTTGGTAAGAAGCCGGAAAAGCCAAGGCGAAATGATGTTGGAGAGAAGCCAAACAGCCAGCCTCCCATGGAAAGGTCTTCGTTAAACTCCGGCTATACCGGAAGTGAGAATGCAGAGAAATTCTTTGAGAGCGGAGAGCGGCGCAGCCGGTCATCCGGATCCGGAATCGGCCTGGCCATCGGAGGAATCATGGCGGCCCTTGTGCTGATAGGAGGGGGAGCATTCCTGTTTATGAGGAAAGGGAAGCCAGTGTCTTCTTCTCATAGAACGGTTGCAGGGGATACCAGCAAGGCCGCTGAAGAAACAGAGCTTTCCGGAGAGACTGCAGAAGTAAGCAAAGGGCAGCTGGAATATCAGTATAAATATGTGAAATTACGTATTAGGGAAATGGAAGAACAAGAGAGATTGCTTAAAGATCCTAATAGCCCTGAGTTGGAAGACCGGGAACAAAACGAGCAGGATTGGGAGGATTTTAAAAGCTTAGTAGGTGCTGAGGGTGTGGAAGACAGCATTAGTCAGGAATTTGAGCAATTTAAATCTGACTATTTATCATATGCAAATCAGGATCTTAGTTTTAATAAGACGAAGGTGGATAAGCTGGATAAGAAATTACACCTGGCACAGCTGGATTTGAGATTACATGAGGAGTTCCCCGCTATTTCCATTAATGAAGATGGGAGCGGCTATGAGTGGGGGAACAACAAGGAAGTTGACGTCAACGTAAAGATGGCAAAGGAGATTATCAATGAATATGAAAAACTCCAGCTTTCTGAAATGGAAGAAACTTCCGGGACAAGAGACTCAAATGATGAAAAAGAAACATTTGGCCCGGAAGAATCATACCTGAAGCATGGCACCTTTGCTTCGAACCGTTCGCTTCTTCGCATGGAAGCGCTTCTTTATGACTACTGCATAGATTATTATAAAGTAAAACTGGGGGTTAGCGACGAGAAGCCTTTAAGCTTGATGACGTCGGATGATTATCAGACAGCAAAAAAGAATGCCGGGGACGATCAGGAATTTGAAGGAGAACACGACAATTTGTGGTATGCCGAGTGGTGTATCAATGATTTGGAAAATGCGGAAGAAGAGTGGCAGGCAGCCAGAGATAAACT
>CAMOVS010000038.1 GCA_946627575.1 uncultured Lachnospiraceae bacterium | reverse complement strand
CTCCTTTTTTAACGCAATTATTTCTCAGACTGATCCATATCCCTGTCCATATTGTCCAAATCTTTCGAACCGGATTCCGGACTTTCTTTGACAGTCCTGGCAGCTCTACTGGCTATTCTCCGATCGAGAAGACGAAGGCATCGAACCATGTTAATCCGCTTGGTCAGCATAAATCCTAGCTTTCCATGGGAAAGGTCTGTCACATTGAATCCATGCCGCCGATAATAGATAAGAGGCTCCTCGATCATAACCACCTTCCCGGTCTTCTCTGCAGCCATACCGATCCAATAATCATGCATATACATCTCTTTGGGTATTGGGCATATTAATGAAACCAGGTTTTTTCGAAATGCCATACAGCAGCCAACGTAACAGTTGCGGATCAGATTCTTTAACAGCCCTGTTTTAGTCCCGCGAAATTCAAAGAGTGTCGGCTCATGAAGCAGGTTCCCCTGGCCGTCAATCATGGAGGCATTGTGGAGGACCGCACTTGTCTCAGGATCGTCAAAGGCTTCCACAACCCTTTCGACCTTGTTGGGTGTCCATATATCATCCTGGTCGGAAAGAAATATAATGTCGCCCCGGCAGGCTTTTATGGCCCGGTCAAAGTTGCGGACAACTCCCTTGCCCGGCCCCCGGATAATCCTGATCCGGTCGTCCCCCTCCTGAATGCTTCGCAGGAGGGTTTTTCCACTTTCCGTTATATCATCTATGGAAATAACCACCTCATCCTGCAGACTAAGCTGGGGAAGTATGGACTGAAGCTGCTCTTTGATGTATTGTTCTCCCCTATAGTAAGCCAGTGCTACAGATATCCTCATAAGATGATCTCATCCTCCTCTTTCTTCTTCTTAGCCGCAAGAATCCGATTTCGGTCTTCCTCTGACAGATTCTCATCTTCAAGCAATTTGTCATAATCTTCTGTGGATCTGGTCAGATTATTCCCCAGAAACACCTTGACTACCTGGCTGTCCGGATTGCCAATCACGCTTCCCATACGTTTGTCCTCCTTTCTGTTCTCTGCAGGTATAGCTTGTCCCTGCCGCATATCATAACAAGACGATTCTAACTGCTTCTATCGGATAGTATCTGTTTATAGCTTCTGTTTATAGCTGCTCCCATACTCTTCTACGGATTCATAAAAGGCAGAATTATGCAAGCTCTTTCCATTGATCCTTCATGATCTTAGTATTCATATGCATGTACTCTCTTCTTATACCCTAAGCTGTAAGATAGATATAGTATATGAAACTAACATCTAAAAGTATTTATTGTTAACATTTTCTTAAGAATTAATACAAACAGCTTCCATATAGATATACTAATATAGTTCCAGCGACAAAGAAATCCCTCTATTTCTTGTAGCTAAAGATTTTTTTCATATTTTGAAGCCCATATATCTCCCAATATATGGGCTTCCTCCTTTTTACAGATTTTTCATTTCATGACGCTCTTCCCTGCGAGATAATTCACAAACTGCTGAGCAGTTCTCCCGGAAAGTCCCCCATGGGACAATTCCCATTTATGAGCCTGGGCCAGCAGGTCCTCCTCCGACAATTGGATCTCTTTGTGTCTGGCAGCCAGATTCTTCACGATCTCATAGTATTCCTTCTGATTGGGCTTAAGATATCCGATGGTAATTCCGAACCGGGCAACCAGGGACAGCTTCTCCTGGACAGTATCCGACCGATGCAGCTCTTCGTCCCTGTCCTGACGGTCATTCCAGGTCTCCCGGATCAGGTGGCGGCGATTGGAGGTGGCGTAGATCAGCACATTATCCGGCTTGGTTTCCATCCCGCCTTCAATCACGGCTTTCAGATACTTGTATTCCGTCTCGAACTCCTCAAAAGACAGATCATCCATATAAATGATAAAGCGGTAATTACGGTTCTTGATGTGAGATATCACCGGAGACAGGTCCTTGAACTGGTGCTTATAGATCTCGATCATACGCAGGCCCCGGTCATAGTACTGGTTGAGAATAGCCTTAATGCTGGTGGACTTGCCGGTCCCGGCATCCCCGTAGAGAAGACAGTTGTTGGCCATCCTTCCTCCCACAAATGCTTCTGTATTCTCGATCAGCTTCCTTTTCTGGATCTCATAACCAGTCAGATCATCCAGAACGACCTTGTCCAGATTTTTGATGGGAAGGAACTCCAGCTGTCCCCTGTCTGACCGGATCCGGAAGGCTTTATTCAGGCCAAACATTCCCACCCCATAATCTTTGTAAAAGGAAGTAACCGCTTCAAAGAAAGTATCCACATCCTCAGCAGCATTAAGAATCTCCGAAAGAGCGCGAACCTTCTCACTTACATTTTTATTATACATCCGTTCCTGCTTGCTGATAGCCCGGTAATTGCAAAGAGTGGAAAAGCAATCGATCCCCAGAGTGTCCTCAATGGCCCGGAAATCATAATGGAAAAGATTCATAAAGATCCGAAAATCATTTTTAGCAAAATGATTGACCGTGCCGTCATGGGCCCCCACCTTCTCACAGGTCATGCTAAAAGAGTTCTCATTGGTCACCAGGACAAAGGTCAGGTAATTCTGCCAAAGATTCCTGTCAAAGGCATAGTCGGTGGCCAGATCCAAAAGTCTCTTCACTTCCTTATAAATAGAAGCTACCAGATCTTCATCCCGGTAATGGCAGCTGTCGAACTGCCGGAACAGTTCGCTCAGACGTACGAGAATGCTGTCCTCTCCAAGGTTACTATAAAGTATTAATTGAGATATTTCTTTGTACATAACTGAATCTACGCTCCTCTTTCATACAAGACCGATCTTCATTCAGAACGGTCGGGTGCCCAACGGGATGTCTATTTTTCTTTATCTGGGTCAGGTGCTTCTTCGCCGAATTCCGGCAGATCCGAAGCCGGAAGGTCGATCTCTCCTTTTTCCTGCATTTCTTCCACGTGCCTCCGATAGGCGGCATCATGTTCTGCATAGGCCTCCGCTACGGAAGACTTCTTAATGATCTCATCCACATTAAAGCCCTGCATGGCCGGTGCGTAAAGGGCCTTCATCTGCTCAATCTTGGAGATGGCCTTGTTTTGGTCTCCTCCGAACTCCTCGTATCCTTCGAAGTCCGACCAGGTAGGTTTATCCGGATCCCGCTGCTTGCGGTTGGCCAGAATCATTTCCAAACCTCCCAAAGCAGGCCTCTGCCGGATCTTCTCGGCCTTGTACTCCCCAATAAAATCAATGCCGGGGTAGGCGTGAAGAGGCCTTTCATCATGAACCTTGCCCGCCCTCAGGTCATCCAGCTTGACCAGACCCGGGAAAGCGTATTCAGGCCGGTAGGAGGGCATCTTGAAGACCTCAAAGCAGTCCAGGATATTGACTCCTGACAGATCTTCCGGTATATCCTCCTTCAGATACTCCGGAAAATGCTCATGATAAAACTCATAGATCAGCTGCTTAATCTGGGGCTCCCGGACATTTACCTCCGTCTTTCCATCATTGACGAACATGTAGTAGCGGTCAAGATAAGGGAGAATCCGCAGCTCCATGGTAAAGCAATGGATATCCGGCACGGTGGGGTAGGAAACCTCCAGACGTCGGAAGGTACTCTTGCCCTGCTCCCATTCATCCACGCCTTCCATCTTATATTTATCCAGTTCAAAATAAAGACTTTTCATTAATGAAAATAAATACATATTCTATTTCCTCCTGCCTCTGCGAAAAGGTTGCTATCTGAAGCATCCCACATCCCTGCTATCATAGTCTGATAGCCCATATGATCTGACGGTACAGGACATGAATAATAACCGCAGAAGTCATTTTTATTCATATGGCATCTCTATTATTGTAACACAGGAACCCGGTCATGCAAACAGGTAAGATGGGCCTGCCCTGACGATTGGCATAATTTCAGGCCTTGTGTTATACTGGTGAGGCATGTCGATTATAATATAAACCTACATATAAAGAGGAGCATACTTATGACTACAAAAACCTCAGAATTCTTAACCCTGCTTCGCCAATACCGGGGCCTGGTAGGCGAGATCCGTTTTCAGGATGTATGGATTTCTTTTGACACCGTATGGTTCAACTATTTCTACGACGATGATGAGATCCAGTTAAACCTGGCCAGTCAGGAAGGCTGCGTCTCCATCAAATCGGTCATCTCTTATGAAAAGCTGGATGAGGAAGACCTGCTTGACGATGCGGTTGCCGGCTACGAAGCGACCCTGGCTTCCGGGCAGAAGGTCATTTTCCACTGTTTCAATGCTCGAAATCACTGAATTTTTATATATTTTGCTTAATAATGCCTCATTTTTATGAAGGATTCCTTTATATATTGCTTTTTTTGATGGAAACTATTGAAAATGAGCACGGGATTATAGTAGAATAATAGACGGACACGGAAATTGTTACCAATCTGTTAAGAAAGGATTACAAAATGAATAACAAAAGAGGAATCCTCTTTGCCCTGCTGACTGCCCTGATGCTGGCCGTGATGGTTCCTTCCATCATGCCCGGAAAAAACAATGCGGCATCCGTAGAGGCAAAGAAGGCAAGAATAAGTAAATCGCGTATCACTTTAAGAAAAGGCGGTACCTTCAAGCTTTTCGTCCGTCATAAAAAGAAAAAAATCCGCTGGCATACTTCCAACGCGAAAATCGCTACGGTAAGCAGAGGAAAGGTCACCGCAAAAGGCATCGGCAAATGTACCGTCTGGGCTCGGCACGGCAAGCGCCGCCTGACCTGTGCCGTCACTGTAAGGGAAGACTACTTCACAGTAAGCAACTCTTCCCTCAAACTGAACAAAAATGAAAGCCAGACTATCGTTATAAATTCGGAGAAGAAATCTGCGATTACTGTCAGCACAAGCAACAAGTACATTGCCACTGCGTCTCCCCTCACAGGACCGGGCTCAAAGATTCCTGTCAGAATCACCGGCGAGGGAACTGCCGGCTCTGCGGTTATCACCATTAAAGAAAAGAAAAGCGGCAGAAAGCGTGTCGTCAATGTAACCGTCGCTGGTAACAATGAATTTCGTCTTGAGAATGCAGATGATGCCAATATTGAAATTATGGAGGGCAAGACTAAGACGGTCCTGGTTCGCTGTGATCAAAGAATCCTGCCCCAGATAGGCGAATATGATGGCGAGGTTTTTTCTTGCGATTGGGGGTTCAACTGGAATGAAAGGATCGTTCCCCTCAAGATTACAGGGGAAGATGCAGGAGAAAACGGCCGCTCAGGATCTGTTGCTTTGCCTCTGAAAGACAGCGAAGGCACTACTATCGGAAAAGTCGGTATTTCTGTCACTGTCATTCCTGCCGGGGAGTAAACCGATATGTCTATTAGTTCTAACAATACGAAGGAGAATAAATCTTCCATCTCTGCCCCTTCCGGGGGATCCTATGAAGTCCACCGGGATCCCCGGAATCCGGATACCATCGGTCTGGTGATCGGCAATCTGGATCCAACCCTCAGGGAAGCCCTGGGCATGCCGGAGGAAACCACATCCGTAGGAATCGTCAGCTCCAAAAAGTCTTCTTTAAAAAATATCTTCGGAGCAGACGAAGCGATCAAATAATAACAGGCGCCGAAACGGCCTGCGTTTCATTATGATAATGAAATCAGGTCATTCCGGCGCCATTTTTTCTTTTTGTCACCCTATCCCTCCCTGGTTACATCCTGCAGCCATTTGTAAGTCCGATAACGGATCAGTGTCACAGGCACCTTAAGCTCCTCGTCACAGAGGAGAAAGAGGATGACGATAAAGGTCGGGGCATGGAATACAAAGGCGCTTAAGAATCCTCCCAGGATACCGACTCCCCACATAAAGCCCACATCCAGAAAGAAGCCAAAGCGGGTATCCCCGCCTCCCCGAAAAATGCCGACCACGGCAGTAGTATTGACCGATTGAAAAATGACATAGACCGCCATGACCAGAAGCATAAAGGACAGATTCCTTGCTGCTCCTTCCGTTAAAACCATGGTGGCCAGAAGAATCGGCCGAACAGCCAGGATAATCCCTGCTCCCAGGAGCCCTGTCAGCACGGAAAGAATCATGAATCTTCTCCCGTTTCGCCTGGCCAGGTCCCGGTCTCCCTGGCCGATAACATTACCTGTCATGATGGCTGCCGCACTGGCCACGCCAAAACCCAGAACCGTAGCCAGGTTTCTTGATACCTGAGCAACGGAATTCGCTGCGATGACTTCGCTGCCCAGATGGCCCATGATGGCGGCCATGGTAGACATGCCAAGCCCCCACATAAGCTCATTGGCTACCACCGGAGCTGTATAAGTCCAAAAGTCTTTAGAAAGAAGGGGATCCCGGCGGAAGAAGAATTCCAATTTCATACGAAAATGAGGATTCACCTTGCGGTCATATAACAATACGATCAGAACCTCCATTGCTCTGGCACAGACCGTGCCGATGGCTGCCCCGGTTATGCCCAGGGCAGGAAAGCCCGCCAGTCCGAAAATAAAAAGACTGTTAACTACCACATTAGTTACCAGCGAACAGAAATAAGCCACTGTCGCAACGCGGACCTGCCCCAGATTACGCATGGAATTAAGATAGATCATGGCCAGTGCATTCAAGGGATAGGAAAGCCCTACAACACGGAGATAGGCAATTCCCTGACGGATGACTTCGGGATCATTCGTGAAGAGCCTCATAAGAAGGTTGGGAATGAAGAGAGCAGCCAGCATAAAAGCCAGTGCCAAAAGAACCGTCAGCTTGGCTGACATGCCAAATACAGTCTCGATGGCTCTCATATCCCTTTTCCCCCAATATTGGGCGATCAATACTGAGGCTCCGGAGCAAAATCCAAAGACAATCAGGTTCATAACAAAGGCTACCTGAGCTCCCAGAGAAGCCCCGGAAAGAACCTTTTCTCCCACCCGGCCCAGCATGATCACATCAATGGAAGCGATGCCTGTATTGATCAGGTTCTGCAGGGCCATGGGAAAGACCAGAACAGCTACCTTACGGCAGAAATCTCTGGTCTCCTCGCTCATGTATGATAATCTGCCCGACTTCCCGGCTTCGGATAGATAATGCCTTGACATAAGAAACAACTCCTTTTTCTCATACCGCCGTTCTTCCCTGAGCCATTTCCTGCAGGTTGAAGTAGTACCGTTTTCGTTACCCTTTAGAAATAGTGAACTCCAAATGGCCTTGACGGCTCATTGCCCGGCGCAAACAATCAGGGCCAAAAGACCGGTGTATACAATCCTTTGACCCTGTCAATAACTGATTATAGAGTTTGAATAATCTTATGTCAATGGGTCTCCTACTCTCCGTCCGGATGGCCCAGCTTCCAGCTCTTCATGTACTCGGCAACAGGAGAGGAGGCGTCCACCTCATGGATGCCGTGCTTCTCCAGGATCTCATTCACCTCATCCATCATCTGACCGGCCCGGCCTCCCAGGTTGGAGTGCTCTTTCTGCGGTACAGCATTCCGGTTTTTCCGGAAGCTGATATGGTAGGAATAGTTCCCGGTTTTTCCACTCTCCTCAAAAGAATCCACTTCATCATCTGCACTGGTGAATTTATTCTTATCCGCTTCAAAAAGGAGGAAAAACAATGGATCTCTCTTCTGAAAGATAATGTGATCATTCTTGATCAGGTCCATGGATTTCTTTTTGATATAGCCAATCTTCATCCGGATCTCAAAGTCTACAGCTACCGCTCCATTATCGTGCTGTCCCTCAAAGACCGCATAGTCTACTTTATTGATACGTCTTATATTAGCCGCCATATCACTCTGAAAGATCATCTTGCCGGCACTGTCTGATATTGATGCTGCCATCATGGTTCCTCCTGTTATTTCAACTCTTCCATAAGTTTGTCAAAGAAGGGAATGATATCCCTGGCTTCCCCCTTCAAAAGAGCCTGGTACAAAGCCCCATGGCTGTTCTGGTCAACCTTCAGATATTCCATGCAATAGGCCAGTATATCAGAAGCATTGGCAAAATGGGAGCTATAACCCATCAGGTACATGAGAAGCCGAAAATATATATGGTAAGCAGATGAATTGCCTGTTTTGCGATATTCATCCAGAGCAGCTCCGGCCTGACTTAAGGTATCATTGATCAGCCTGCGGAGAGAAATATCACGAAAGGCCTGGGGTATTACCGCCTTATCCGGATCGACCTGCCCGGCAAAAGCACGACTCATTATC